>JACVJG010000103.1 GCA_015711875.1 Candidatus Solincola jinzensis
TACGGCGCGAGAGCCCATGTTCGCGCTGGTCGTGACGGGGGTGAAAATGGGCGGGTGTTTATAAGGCGGATAGGTGAGAAAGCGATGCCGGGGAGGGGGTACGGCGATGATCAGCGATGAGGCCTTCGAGGAGTTGGCGCTGGCGGTGGGGCCCGAGAACGCCTCGCGCGAGCCGGCGGTATTGGACACCTACGCCTGGCAGCCCACCTTTAACAACCGGCCGGATCCCTGGGTTGCGCGCCCGGAGGCGGTGGTGCTTCCGGGTTGCACGGAGGAAGTCCAGGCGGTGGTGCGGGCCTGCAACCGGCACGGCCTGCGCTTCAAGGCCTTTTCCACCGGTTGGGGGGCGTGGGCGGGGCCTTCAAGGGAAGGGGTGGTGCAGGTGGACCTGCGCCGCATGGACCGCATCCTGGACATCGATGAGAAGAACATGATCGCGGTGTTGGAGCCGTATGCCATCGGCGGGCAGATAAGGGCGGAGGCCATGAAGTTCGGCCTCAACACCCACATGATCGCCGCTGGGGCGGGAGTGTCCCCCCTGGCCAGCGCCTGCGCCGCCTTCGGCCCGGGATGGGACGGGACCTACAGCCCCCGCAACCTCATGGGGGTGGAGTGGGTGCTTCCCGACGGCGAGGTGCTGCGCCTGGGGACCCTGGGGTCGGGCCTGGGATGGTTCTGCGCCGACGGGCCTGGGCCGTCCCTGCGCGGGGTGATGAGGGGCAAGGCGGGAGGACTTTCCGGCAACGGCATCTTCACCGCCTGCGCCCTCAAGCTCTTCCCCTGGCCCGGGCCACCCCGGCCCGAGGTTAAAGGCCTTTTCTACGACATGGAGCTCGAGCTGCCGTGGAACTTCCGTCTTTACCTGCTCATCTTCCCGGACCGCGGGAGCTGGGCGGAGGCCACCTACGCCGTCAGCCGCGAGGGGCTGGATTACAACATCATGAAAAGCCCCATAGGCGTGGTGCCGGTGATCGTGGCGCCTCGCCTCACGCGCAAGCTGGCGGCCTCAGCCAACCTGCGCGCCCTGCTATCCTCCATCCAGCACGGCACCATGCTCATCATGGCGGCGAGCTCCCCGGGGGAGATGGAGTACCGTGACGCCGCGCTGCGCGAGATAGTGCGCGGGCACGACGGCCTCGTCCTCGACTTTGGGGCCATGGCCCTGGGGGGCACCTTCTGGTGGTCGGTGATCAGCGGGGCGGTCCCCCCCATGTCCTTCCGCGCCGGCGGGCAGATGCAGTCGGGCCTGGGGCCGGACGACGCCTGGGACACCGCGGTGGCCTGGGACGCGGCTGGCGAGGGGATAAAAAGGGAGTGGATCGGAAAGGGCGGTTGCTTCGACGACCTGGCGGACGCCTGCGTGGATATGCTCTGGGAGGACGGGACCATAAACCACAGCGAGGAGCTGTGGTATTACGACCCCAGGAACGAGGCCCACGTGGCGGCCCTCAAGGGCATGGCCTTCGACTTCCTCCTCACCGCCATGGAGCAATGCACAGACCAGCCCTGGAATATATTTCCTGAACAGCGCAGACTCATCGCTCCCTTGCAGGGGCGCTTCAACCGCTGGCAGAGAGAGCTGGCGCGGGCTTTCGACCCCCGCTCTGCCGCCGACGATACCCTCTACCTGGGCGAGGAGGACATGGACTTCTCGGGGATAGAGCCAGTGAAAGTGGAGGAGCTGAAAAGGCTCATGGCGGAGCGGGACTGGCTGCGCGAGGAAGAAGCGGAGTAGGAGAGGGAGAAACTGCAAGGATTTGCCCTGCCTCTACCTGGGCGAGGAGGACATGGACTTCTCGAGCCTGGGTCTGAAAGAGGCGGAAGTCATGCGACGCGCCATAGTCGGGGGCGTCGAGTCTGAGTAGCGGAGATGTGAGGGGGATGAAAGATATGGAGGATGGAGTCGGATCGTTTAGGGAAGCCGGCGCGCTGCCGGGCGGGGCACGTCAGGAATCGGTCATGAAGGGGGTGCGTGATGGACAACTATGACCTCATCGTGGTGGGCGCGGGCCCGGGCGGGAGCGTGGCGGCCATGACCGCCGCGGAGCTGGGCATGAAGGCGCTGATGCTGGAGCGGGCCAATTACCCGGGGGAGAAGAACGCCTCGGGGTTCGCCCTCTCCTCCAAGGGAGAGAGGGATTTTCCCTTTCTCAAGGAGGTCGATTTTCCTTCCATGAGGATAGGGAGGAGGACGCAGGCGCATTTTCTCTCCCCTCCGCCGGAGATGGAGGAGAAGTTCAGCATGGTCACCACCACCTCGCGGCGCATCAGCTATCCGGAGGGGCGCGATTACTTCGTAAAGACCATGTATCGGCCCGAGCTCGACCGTTACCTGGCGGAGCGGGCGGTGCAGAAAGGGGCCGAGCTCAAGCTCAAGACCCTGGTGACAGGGATGGTGTGGGAAGCGGGCAAGGTATGCGGAGTGCGCACCGAGGGGGGAGATGAATACCGCGCCCCCGTGGTCATCGGGGCGGACGGGGTTATGTCCATGACCGCGCGCATGGCTGGGCTGCGCGAGAAGTTCGGGCGCGACGAGGTGGTCTCGCTGTGCACGGTGGACTACGCGGTGTCCAGAGAAAGGGCCGACGCCGTCATCCACGACAACGCCTTCCAGACCTATTTCGCCCCCGGCTTCGGCGGCCTTTACCTTATCGTCATGGCCGACGGCGTGCACGTGGGCGGGCCGGGGGTCACCAACAGCCTGATCTCCAGGGCGGTGCGCAAACGCATCAACCCCGCCAGGGAGGTCCTGGAGATGATCAACTGTCCTCCCATCCAGAGACAGCTCGCCGCCCTGGACGCCAGGCCGCGCGAGTGGCAGGCTCACATGCTGCCGTGGATGGACCAGTTCAACCGGCGCATCTACACCGGAGGCTTTATGCTGGTGGGGGACGCCGCGGGGGTTCCCGAGCCCCTTTGGGCGGAAGGGGTGTGGCAGGCCATGTACTCCGGGCGCCTGGCCGCGCAGGTGGCGCACGAGGCGTTGCAGGAGGGCGACACCTCCGCCTCTTTCCTGCAACGCTATTGCGACCGCTTGGAGCAGAGCCCGGTAGGGCAGGAGTTCATCGCCGGGGTGCAGCTGCGCCAGCTCTTCGAGATGCTGGGAGACCCCGTTATCTTCGACGAGTTCACCGACCTGCTGGTGGACCTCAGCAACAACCTGCTCTGGAACTGCCAGGAGCCCAAGGCGGTGAGCATCAACCGCCTCTTCCCCATCCTCTTCGAGAACCTTCCGCTGCTCATGGGCATGCTGAGGGTTTACGCGCCCATATTCCTGGAGACGGGAGGGGAAAGCCTGCGCAAACGCATGGACATGATCAAGGGGGTCGCCGCCATGGTCTCGCAGATGACGGGAGGGGAGGTGGAAGCATGAACCGCGAGAAGAAAGGCGCGGAGAAACTGGACAAGTTCGCCCTGAGCGAGATCATCCCCGCCCCCAGCGACTTCATCTTCTTCGATGCCGAGAAGTGCACGGGGTGCTCGGGATGTGTGGTGGTCTGCCCCATGGACCTGTGGAAGATGCGCGAGGGCCGCGCGCGCCTGGAGGCGGATTACCGCGAGAAGTGCATGGAGTGCGGCAGCTGTTTCATCGCCTGCGAGTCCGGGGCCATCGACTTCACCTACCCGCCGGGCGGCTCCGGGGTGGTCTACAAGTTCGCCTGAGGACGATGGCGGCGCGAGGACCTTCGGGGGCGAACAAGGCCTGCCAGCACGCGGCGGTTGCGGGAGCCCGACTGCATCCCCGCTCAGGCGGGTGCGAGAGGGTTAGCGGAGGTCAAAAAATGGTAATCAATGGCAGTAAAGAGCCGGGAAGCGGTGATATTCCTTGGGAGTTCCGGTGGCGGCGGTACAGGTTTCGGAACTATATCCGTACGTGCCGCTTGTCGTTATCGCCGGCTGGCCCAGAGGGTGTTGGCGGATTCCCAATGGCTTGTGAGCAGTCGGGGGGAGTGCGATGAAGGTCATCGTGGTGGGAGCGGGAACCGCGGGGCTCGCCGCCCTGCACGCGCTGCGTAAAAAGGGCGTGGAGGTGACGGCGCTGGAGAAGGAAAAAACGGCGGGAGGACGCATCTTGGGGGCTTGGAAAAACGGTTTCGCCCTCGACTTGGGCGCGCAGTTCGTCTTCCGGGACAGCCCGGCGGTGGCGGAGCTGAGCCGCGACCTGGGGATGGAGGGCGAGCTATGCGGCTACCTTTTCAAGGCCGCCAACCTCAAGGGGGGTAAGTTCTACACCGGGGTCATCGACAGCGACCCCAGGGTGTTGTGGCGCCACCGCCGCCTGCTCATGAACTCGCAGGGGTTCACCCCCGCCGGTTTCCTGCAGATGGCGAGGTTCATGCCCGCCTTCCTGCGGCGCAGGCGGGATTACCATCTCCTGGCGCCCGAGCGGACCCTGGACCTCGACGGGGAGAGCGCGGCGGATTTCGCCCTGCGCCACGGAGGCAAGGAGGTGCTGGAGGGGCTGGTGCAGCCGGTGGTTACCAACCTCACCCTGGGGGAGCCGGAGGAGGTGGCGGCAGGCTACGCCATGACCCTGCTGTGGAATATCCTGCACGGCGTTTTCACCTTCCGGCGAGGCCTCGGCACCCTGGCCGCCCGCCTCGCGGAAGAGCATCGCGATAGATTGAGGCCGGGAGCCGCCGCCAGGCGCATCGTGCTGGAGGGGGGCAAGGTAAAGGGTGTCGAGACGGACGAGGGCTTCATGGACGCGGACGCGGTGGTCTGTGCCACCACCGCCACCACCGCCCTGGAGCTCATGCCCGACCTCCCCGCCTCGCTGCGTGGGCCTCTGCGGAAGGTGCGCTACAGCGCCTGCTGCCACGTCATCCTGGCCCTGCAGAGGCGCATTTTCCCCGATGGGTGGTACGGCGTGGGCTTTCCCCGCCGCGAAGGCTCCTTCATGAACCTGTGCGACAACGCCGTGAAGTCTCCCTACTACGCCCCCGAGGGGTGTTCGCTCATCCACTGCTTCACCTACGGCCGACATTCCCACGAGCTGCTGGCCACAGAGGACGAGGAGGTGATCAAGCGGGTGATGGGGGAGATACGCCTCCACTTTCCCGCCATGCCCGAGAGGCCCATCTTCGCCGAGGTGCGACGCTGGCGGGAAGCGGTATGCCTCTCCCCGCCCGGCATGCTGGGAGCGGTGCTGGGGATGCGGAGCAAAGTCCCGGTCGAGGTGAAGGGCCTGTATCTGGCGGGCGAGTACATGTACATGCCCTCGGTTGAGGCGGCCCTGCGCAGCGGGCTGGACGCCGCCGAGGCGGTAGAGTCGTGCAGCGGGGCCGGAGCTGGGGCGTAAAGGGCGCTCGCGAGACGGCTTCATGACCCTGTTGATGCTCAGGAAGTACATGGAATGTTCCAGGAAAGTTACGGGAGCGAGGGTTTAGGGTTCAGGGGATAAAGCGGGAAGTGGCTAAAAGGGGACGAAGCCGTTCGCTGACGCCCTGTCCGCCCGTGTTGAGGGGAGGAGAAGGGTCTTTGAAGAGCGGTAAGGCAGGTGGTGCCGGGAGGAATGCCCGGTACGCTGGTGAGTAGGCTGAGGGTATTCATAGAGAGGGAAGATTAGGAGGAGAGATGAGGGCGCTGGTGATGGGAGGAGGCATGGCGGGGTTGTGCGCCGCCTGCGACCTGTGCGATTTCGACGTGGAGGTGCACCTGCTCGAGGCCACGGGGATCCTTGGAGGCAGGGCGACCTCCTGGCATGACGACGATGGCGACACGGTGGACAACGCCCTGCACATCTTCATGCCCCATTACTGCAATTGCCTGGGATTTCTTTCCAAGGTGGGGGCTGAGCCTCTGCACTGGACGCAGGGCATCACCAACTACGACGAGCGGGGCAGGTGCGGGCTGCTCCCCATCGGCGGGGGCCTGCGCACCGTGCTCGAGGCCATGCGCTCACCCACCATGTCCATTCTCGACCAGGCCAGCCTGGGCCTGGCCATACTCGCCTCCGCGCTGATGTCCAAGGAGAGACTGGACGCCTGCGACGAGATAACGCTGCTGGAATGGTTCAAGCGGCACGGCGTGACCCGCAACGCCATCGCCCATTTCCGCCCCGGCGGCGCGGGCCTCACCTTCCTGGAGCTCAACCAGGTGTCCGCCAAGGCCCTGCTCTACTGGACGGCCTCCTTCATCAACAAGGAATATATGCTCAACCCGGGCATCGGATTCGCCAACGGCGGCCTGGGTGAGATCTACGTCGAGCCCGCCAGGCGCTACATAGAGGGACGCGGTGGGAAAGTGGAGACGGGAAGGCGGGTTGCGAAGCTGCTGGTGCGGGGCAACGAGGTGGTGGGCGTCAGCACCGAGGACGGCGAGACGCTGACCGCCGACATCTACATCAGCGCCATGCCCTACTACGAGCTGCGGCGCGTCCTGCCCGACGAGGCCCTGGATTACCAGTACTTCCTCGACCTCTGGCGCCTGCAGGAGGCCCCCTCGGTGTCGGTGCAGATATGGTTCGACCGCTTCGTAACCGACATGCGCAACATCGCTGCCCAGATGCAGGGGACCTTCAACTGCTTCGCGGACATGCACACCATCGTGCCCAGATTCGCCGCGAAGGCCACCGGCTCCATGGTGGAGTTCGTGCTCACCCCCGCATTCCACCTCAGGGGCCTGCCCTCGCAGCGCATCTTCGCCATGACCCTGGAGGAGTTCCGGCGCATCATCCCCGCGGCGCGCGAAGCGGAGGTGAGGAAGTGGGTGGTCACCAGGGAACGCCAGGGCATCTTCGCCCAGAGGCCGGGGGCGGACCGCTACCGCCCGCCCCAGCGCACCCCCTATCCCAACCTCTACCTCTGCGGGGATTACACCAAGACCTTCATCTCCGCGGGAATGGAGAACGCCTGCGCCTCCGCCCATATCGCGGTGGGCCACGCCCTCTACGAACACCTGGGCAAGGAAGTGACCCTCTTCTCCAAGCCCACCGTCTACAACGCTTATCTCAAGGGCGGCCTGGCGGCGGGGGCGGCCCTGGCTGGAACGGCCATCGCGGCGCGCTCCCTGGTCGGAAGGTTGGGGAAAAAGGGGAAAGGTAAGGCGGCGTAAGGCCCCTTTTTCAGTTGTCCTGGCTCAAGGGGACGAGGAGGCGGGCATGGAACAAGGCAAGAGAGTGGTGGTCATCGGAAGCGGGATCGGCGGCGCGGGCGTCGCCGCCCTGCTGCAGCTCCGGGGTCACCAGGTGACCCTGCTGGAAAAAAACACCTATTACGGCGGTAAGTGCTCCTCTTTCGTAAAGGACGGTTACGTGGTGGATTCCGGCGTGCATATGTACTCCATGGGGCCGCGCGGCCCCCACGGCGACCTCAACCGCAAGGTGGGAGGGGACCTGGAGTGGTGCGTGGCCAACCCCATGTCGGACATCATAAGCAGCGGGCGCGTGCATATGCTGGCCTATCAGAACCAGTTCGACCCCCGGGGGCTGGTGGAGAACCTCAAGGCAATGGCGATGGACAGGCGGGTCGCCAGGGAAGGCGAAAGGGACGCGGCGAAGCGCATGCGACTGCTGGAAAAGGAGACCTACAGGGCCGCCAGGCGCATGCGCCCCCGCGAGGTCTTGGACGCCGTGGTGCGTATCGCCGGGCGTGACGAGGCTCTGCTGACGGAGCTCGACGGCATCACCCTGCAGGAGTTCGCCCACCGCGTCACCGACGACCTGGGATTCCTGGGCACCCTGGCCACCCTGTGCATGGTGCTGTTGGTGGTGCCCTACTCCATGGCCTCGGCGGGGGAGTTCCTGTGGTGCTACGCCTCCATCTATCGCAAGCGCAGCCTGGGGGTGCCGCGCGGCTCGGCGCGGGAGATCCCGGGTTCCTTCCTGCGGGCGTTCCAGCGCGCGGGCGGGACGCTGCGCCTGGGCTGCGAGGCAGCCCGCATCCACGTGGAGGGCGGAAGGGCTATGGGGGTGGAGAGCGCTGACGGGGAGTTCTTCCCCGCCGAGGTGGTGGTCTCCAACGCGGGCATCAAGCGCACCCTGGAGCTCGCGGGTGAGGAGAGCTTCCCCCCCGAATACGCGGCCTACGTGAGGGGGCTGCGCTACTCCTATT
>JACVJG010000104.1 GCA_015711875.1 Candidatus Solincola jinzensis
GATGAAGAACTTGCCTTTTTCCATGCCCGCCACCAGCGCCCGGGCCACCTCCTCCGGCTGCAGAAGGCCGCCGCCCTCGCTCACCGCCACCGTCTCCGGGGGCTTGTTGCGGTTCTCGACCTCGAAACCGGGGGTGTCGGTGTCCGGGGGGCAGAGTATGGAAACCCGCACCCCATGCGGCTTCAGCTCGCTCTTCAACACCTCCGTCAGGCCGAAGAGGGCGAACTTGGAGGCGGCGTAGTCCGAGTAACCGAAAACCCCCATGAAGCCCAGCACGCTGGAGACGTTGACGATATGTCCTTTGCGCTCCTTGAGATGGGGCAAGAGGGCCTTGATGACGCTCCAGTTTCCGTAGAGGTGCAGCTTCATGGAGTCATCGAGTTGCCGGTAGGATATGTTCTCGAAGTAGTCGGGGAGCGCCCTTCCCGCGGAGTTGATGAGGATGTCCGGGGGGCCGAACTCCGCCACCGCCTCAGCCATGACCCGCTCCACCTCATCCGGGTCAGTGATGTCAAGCTGTCTCCAGGCGAAGCGCTGCCGCGCTCCAGAGGCGTGGCTGGTTATCCTTTCCAGCGCCTCCTCGAGGCGCTCCCTGCCCCTGGCGAATACGATGACGTTGCAACCTCGCTGCGCCAGCAGTTCCGCCGTGGCCAGACCGATGCCGCTCGAGCCCCCGGTGATATAGACGTTCTTGCCCTCGAGTTTGGCCTTCTTCATCCCCCTCACCTCCAAAACGCCCTTGCAGGCCGCGCACCCTCGAACCCGCCCATGACGCGGGCGGTTCCTCCGTGGATCCCCTTGCTTTTCCTGCCCGCCCTCGCGCTTTTCCCGGCACCCCAGGCGCTGGACAAGCAAAGGATACAACGCTCCCTTCTCCCTGACAAACGCTCCCGCAGAAGAGGGGCGAGAAACACGCGCATGACGTGCCGGAGAGGCTTAACCAGCTTATAGGGGCGGGCTGTCGGAGAGCGGCATTCTCCGCGCTCCATCATCAGCTCAATCGGAGAAGGTCTATGTGGATGTTGCGACGCCTTTAGTCGATGGGACGGGAGGGGGAATGGTCCGCGGGGTGGGTATGGCCTCAGCAAGATGGGGAAAACCGCCGCCCGCCTGTCGGCGCTCGGCGGTTTCGGGAAGCGGTCTTGCAGGGCACGTACATAACGGGATGCTATTATTTTATGATAAAAGGCAGCGCGCCGGAGGCTTCAACTTCGCGAGGCCTCGGTCTGAGGGTCGCCTCCGTAGCGCAGACTCGGATCGAGTGCTCATGGCGATGCCTGGAAGCCCGTTCATAAAAGCGGTGGGTTCATGAAGGGGAGAAAATGATCGGCCCTCAGAGCATCCTGGACACGGACCTCTACAAGCTCACTATGCAGCAAGCGGTGTGCAAGCTCTACCCCTGGTTCAAGGCTCGCTACCAGTTCATCAACAGGGGCGGGACGCCCTTCCCCGCGGGGTTCGGCGAGGAGCTGGCCGCGCGCGTCCGGGAAATGGGCGAATTGCGCCTTACCGCGGAGGAGAAATCCTGGCTGGCCGGGAAGTGCCGATATTTCAGCCCCGCTTATCTCGATTTCCTGCAAGGCTACCGCTTCGACCCCGCCGAGGTGGCGATCAACCAGGAAGGCGGCGACCTTTCCATCGTCATCGAGGGATACTGGTACACCGCCATCCTCTGGGAGGTCCCCCTTATGGCCCTCATCAGCGAGCTCTACTTCGAGATGAGCGGGGAGAAGGATAAGGCATACCCGGAGGAGAAAGTACACGCCCTCAACCTGGAAAAGGCGCGCTTCTTCAGGGAACACGGCATACGCTTCGTGGACTTCGGCACCCGCAGGCGTTTCTCCTACCGCAACCACCGCCTGCTCATCCCCGACCTCATGACGGCGGGGGAGTTCATGCTGGGGACGAGCAACGTGCATCTCGCGCACCTCTACGACCTCACGCCCGTCGGCACCCAGGCGCACGAGTGGTTCCAGTTCCACTCCGCCAAGTACGGTTTCCGCATGGCCAACCAGATGGCCCTGCAGAGGTGGATAGACGTTTACAAGGGCGACCTGGGCATAGCCCTCTCCGACACCTTCGGCACCGAGAACTTCTTCCATGCCTTCGATGGCTATTTCGCCCGCATTTTCGACGGGGTGCGACAGGACTCCGGCGACCCTTTCCATTTCCTGGAAAGCGCTATAGCACATTACCGTTCCTTGGGGATCGACCCCGCGGGCAAGACGGTGGTCTTCTCCGACTCCCTCAACCTCGAGCTCTCACGCGCGCTGCACGAGGCCTGCGCCGGTCGGGTGAAGGACCTCTACGGCATCGGCACCTTCCTCACCAACGACGTGGGCGTCAAGCCCCTGAACATGGTCATCAAGATGACCGCCTGCCAGCCCTTCTACGGCTCCGACCGCTGGGTGGACGCGGTAAAGATATCGGATGACGAGGGCAAGTACACGGGAGCCCGGGACACCATAGAGCTTGCCCGGCGCGAGCTGTTCATGGATTTATGAGGCAAGCCTGTCCGGCGATGGCCGGGTTGCCCACTTTTCCCATCCGCCATCCCGCAAGCCCCGTCCCGCCGCGAGGGGATGACCGTTGCGGACACCGGAGCCCCTCAATATGCCTTGCCTGAAACAGCCTCGGCGAGCAGCCTCTCCGCGTCCTCCACCCGGATGCCCGGCAACACCTCGCTCAGGTTGATAACCGGGGCGTGCCTTGAGCGCCCGCCCGCTTTCAAGAGCTCCTGCATGGTCCGCAGGTCGGTGGAGATAAGCAGCGTGCCGTGGTGAAGAAGGCGTCCGCGCCCGCGGGCCTGCGCCGATCCCGAGATCTTTCTGCCCTCCACGTAGATGTTGTTGGGAGGCACCCATTCCCAGGGGATCCGGAGCTCGCTCAGCAGCGAGGTCACCGGAAAGGACAGCCTCCGCAGGCTGTCGGCGATCCCTTCCGCGGCGAGGCTTTCCAGATCGAGGTAGAGAGAGTAATTGAGGTTCCCCTGGTCATGGAATACCGCCCCGCCCCCGCTGGCGCGCTTGAGGACCGGGACACCCAGCTCCTTCGCCCTGGCAAGGTATACCTCCTCCTCGGGCCTGAGGAATCTGCCCAGCACCACGCAACGGTCGTTGCGCCACACCCTTGCCTGGTTCCCCTTGCCTGACTTCCAGTAAATGGCATCTCGTTCCAGGTTGAGCGCCGGATCGAAGGAGGGCTCCTCCCGTATCAGCTTCAGTTTCATCCTCGTCCTCACCGCCCCGCCGTCACCAGGCTCGCCCATCGCTTTCCCGGACATCCGCGCTGGGCGGCACCGGAAAATGCGTGGGGCATGGGAATCCCTTTGCCACGGACCATTTACGCAAAGCAAGCCGCCATTCCTTGCTCCGCAGTGCTCACTCCCCTCCCTGAGGCCGGCTGAAAACCGCTCAGCGCACGGCCCGATTCCGGGCGTGCCTCAACGGAAATGGCATTCCTCTCCCGGCGGGCAGGCCTCCGTCTCCGGCTCCAGGGTCACGTGCACCACATTATGATCACGCCGCAGCATTTCCTTCAGTCCGTTTATGGTCGTTTGGAGCTCGCTGACCAGCGTATCCTCCACCACGATATGGGCGCTCAGGGAATAGATATGGGAGCCGATCTCCCAGACGTGAAGGTCATGCACGCCCACGATCCCCGGGGTCGCCGAGATGTCCGACAGTATGTCCTGGTAGTCGACGCCTGCGGGCACCGATTCCATGAGGATATGCGTAGATTCGCGCAGGATCTGGAACGCGCTCACCAGGACCAGCAGGGCGATGGCCAGGGTGATAGCGGGATCCACGAAGGTCCAGCCCGTCACCACCACCACCACGCCCGAAACCACCACCCCCAGGGAGACCAGCGCGTCGGTCAGGAGATGCAGAAAGGCGCTGCGCAGGTTCAGATCCTCCCTCCCCCCGCGCAGCAGCAAGGCTACGCCGCCGTTGACCAGGAACCCGATGCCGGCAACGGCGATCACTAACCCACCTTTTACCTCCACCGGGTCGATGAGCCTTTTTATGGCCCCGTACACCAGGAAGAAACATATCCCCGCTATAAGCAGGGAATTGACGAAAGCCACGATTATACCCGTGCGATGATAACCGAAGGTCTTGCTCTCTGTCCCAGGCCTGGCCATGACGCGCACGGCGAAGAAGGAAAGGACCAGGGCGAAAGAGTCGGAGAAATTATGACCGGCATCGCCCAGCAACGCCATGCTTCCGGCGAGAAAACCGAAAAGCACCTCGAGGAGGAGGAAGGCGGTGTTGGCGGCAAGGGCTACGGCCAACCGCTTCCCGGGCCGAAAATGGCGGTGGCTGACCGCCGCATGGTGGTGGCCTATAGGCATTCGCTTCTCCCTCATGAGCCGTGACCGTCGTCACATTATTCTAATACCACGAGGAAGCTCGACATAAAGCTCCAGGGGGTGGGGCCTGACCCCGCCGTGAGCAGCGTCGCTTTACCAGAGCATCCATTAGGGTTCCCATAAAGGCCCCTGCCACGTGGCCCGGGGCTCATGGGGCAGTTCTTGCTTAGCGGTTTATACTTGGCGCTCCATAAGCCTTTTCCAGAATAAGGGCCTGGCAAGGTTGCAGCAGCAGGCCATGCAAGGCGGACTCCTCGCCTTCCCCACCGTGGGTTGAGAGCAGGGTCCTCCATCTCCAAGCGCCCGGGGGCATCCTCAAGCCCTCGAGCGATAGCGGCCGGGACGAGAAGTTCAGCAGCACCGCCACGGCTTCCTCCCCCTCCTCCCTCAGGTACGCGAAAACCCCTTTGGGAGCGCCGTGCAACTCTCGGTATCCCCCACGCCGCAGCACGGCTTTCTCCCTGCGCAGCCAGATCAAACGCCGGTACCAGTTAAGGAGGCTGGAGGGCTCCGCGTCCTCATGCTCCACGTTCCTCTCCGCATAAGAGGGATCCACCGGGAGCCAGGGCTCCGCCCGTGAGAACCCGGCATTGCGATCCGCACTCCAGTGCATGGGGGTGCGGCATCCATCCCTTCCCACCGGGATGGGCCAGAACTTCCTCCCGATGGGATCATCCATCCTGCCGCGGGGTACGCGGCTCTGGGGCATGCCGATCTCCTCCCCGTAATAGATGATGGGGGTGCCGCGCAGGGTGAGCAGCATGGCCGCCGCCACCTTGGCCCTGGCATAAGCATCCCCTCCCCTGCCCAGGCGGGAGAAGGAGCGCGGAAGGTCGTGGTTGTTGAGGTAGTAGCAGGGCCATCCCCGCGCGGGGATGTGTTCCTCCAGCCATCCCACCGACTCGCGAAAGGACCGCGCCCGCCACCTGCGCCGAGCGAAGTGGAGGTAGAAAGAGAGGTGCAGGGCGTCGGTGCCGTCACCCAGCAAAGCCACCGCGTCCTCGCGCCTGTCGGTGAACACCTCCCCCATCATCATACGCTCAGGGTAGGCATCGGTGAGGCGGCGCAGCTCTTTTACTACTTCGATGCTCTCCGGCCGGGAGCGATCGTAGATATGCCGCTGCCAGTCGTAGGGCCGCAGCCCGATCTTGCGCGGGTTGTCGCGCAGCAGCTCGTCCTCGAAGAGGAAGTTGATGAGGTCAAGGCGGAAGCCGTCCACCCCCTTTTCCAGCCAGAACCCCACGGCCTCGAACATCGCTTTCCTCACCTCGGGGTTACGCCAGTTGAGATCGGGCTGGAAGGGTAGGAAAGCGTGGTAATAATACTGTCCCGTGGCCTCATCCCACTCCCACGCGCTTCCCTCGACCACCGCCCTCCAGCGGTTGGGCGGCTTGCCGGGAGCTCTGCCGTCGCGCCAGATATACCAGTCACGTTTTGGGTCGTCGCGCGAGGAACGCGACGCGATGAACCAGGGGTGCTGGTCGGAGGTATGGTTCAGCACCATGTCCAGGATAACCCTTATGCCACGGCGATGGCATTCGCTTAACAGCTCCTCCAGGGCAGCCATGTCCCCGAAAAGCGGGTTCACGCTGAGATAGTCACTGACGTCGTATCCGAAATCCCGCATGGGGGAGGCGAACACGGGCGTGAGCCAGACGGCATCCACGCCCAGGGAACGCGGCGTGCCATCGTTGAGGTAGTCCAGCCGCTCCACGACGCCGCGCAGGTCGCCGTTGCCATCGCCGTCGGAGTCGGCGAAGCTGCGCACCGCGATCTGGTATATCACCCCCGTCTTCCACCAGGGCATGTCTTCTTTTCCCACGCTTCCCCTTCCGTCTGCAACGCTCACGCCAGTACTCCCTGTCATGACACATTTATAACACCATCAGGGGATGACGACAGGGTTCGCATTAGGGAAGCGGTATCGCCTCGCGTCCGGCCCTTCGCCACGCGCTTTCTGATATATTGAGCTGAAAGGCAGGTTTGTACGCAGCACGGGAGGACGGCGGATATGGCCATGGCACTGGAAGGCATAAAGGTCATCGATCTGAGCAGGCTGGCGCCCGGGCCCTACTGCGGAATGATCCTCGGCGACCTGGGGGCCGAGGTCATCCGCGTGGAGGCGATGGACAAACGGGCGCGCGCCGAGGGAGTACTGGGGCTGAGCGACGAGCTGGCGGAGATGCTCCGGGCCTTCAATCCCCAGGGGAGGAACAAGAGGAGCATCGTCATCGACCTGCGCAAAGAGGAGGGCCGGGAGGTCTTCATGCGCCTGGCCCGGGAGGCGGACGTCATCATAGAGGAATTCCGTCCCGGGGTGGTCAAGCGCCTGGGGATCGACTACGAGACGGTGCGCGAGGTCAACCCGAGGGTTATCTATTGCTCCATCACCGGCTACGGCCAGAGCGGCCCTTACGCGGGGCTTCCCGGGCACGACCTGAACTACATCGCCATGGCCGGCGCCCTGGGGGTGATAAAGGACGAGCGCGGCAAGCCCGTCTTCCCCTCCAACCTCCTCGCGGACATGGCCGCTGGTGGCATGCACGCCGCGCTGTGTGTCCTCGCCGCGCTGGTGGCGCGGTCGCTACACGGCGTGGGTCAATACGTGGACTGCGCCATGACCGACGGGGTGGTGAGTCTCATGCATATGGAGCCCATACTGCGGCACACCACCGGGCTGCGCGGCCTCCCCTATTACGATGTCTATGAGACCGCCGACGGCAAGTGGTTCAGCGTGGGTAATGTGGAACCATGGCTGTGGGAGAACTTCTGCCGCGCCCTGGAGCGCGAGGACCTCATCCCCATGCAGCGCGACACCGAGAGATACGATGAGCTCCGCGCGGAGCTGAGGGAGATATTCAAGGGAAAGACGCGCGACGAGTGGTTCGAGTTCTTCAAGGACAAGGATGTCTGCGCCGCGCCCGTGCACGAGGTCGAGGAGGCCGAGCAGGACCGTCACCTGCGGGAAAGGGGGATGTTCATAGAGCTGGAACACGAAAAATACGGCAGGATAACGCAGGTGGGGATCTCCATGAAGCTCTCCCGCACCCCCGGCCGCGTACGCTTCCTGGGATGCGCGCCGGGGCGCCACACGGACGAGATTCTCATGGAGCTGGGATACGAGGAAGGAGAGATAAGGGAGTTGCGCGAAAAAGGAGCGGTGGCCTGAGACGGGGAGGAGGCGCACCGAGAGTATCGAAAGGGCCGGGTATAAGCAAAGGGGGAAGGCATGAAGAGGTTCGAGGGCATTTTCGCGGTCATGCTCACCGCGTACGACGACTACGGCAACATCGACCGCGAGGCCATGCGGGAGATGACGGAATACCTTGTGGATTCCGGGGTGCACGGACTGGTGGTGCTGGGGAGCAACGGCGAGAACCCCTACCTGACCCACCACCACCAGAAGGACGCCATCGACACGGTGGTCAACGCCTGCGAGGGGCGCGTGCCGGTGATCGTGGGCGTGAACAAGCGCGGCACCGAGCCCGCCATCGACATGTCGACCTACGCGGAGCAGGCGGGCGCCGACGGCATATTGTTGGCCCTGCACCGTTTCTACAGTCTGGACGAGGACGCGGTCTTCGATTTCTACCGGAAGGTGTGCGGGAGCGTCGGGCTTCCGGTCCTCTTCTATAACTTCCCCTCCAA
>JACVJG010000105.1 GCA_015711875.1 Candidatus Solincola jinzensis
CAGGGTGGAGAGGGCACGCTCTCTCAGCCTCTTCTTCAGCTCGGGCGGCGATATCACCTTCACCTCCGTCCCGTAGCTGAGCAGCTCCCGTTCCAGCCAGGAGAGGTTATCGGTGCGCAAAGTGCAGACCAGGCGTCCCTTGGCCTCCTCGCATCGGGTGAAGATGGGTTGCTCACGCGCCCAGCCGGCCAGGGCGGGCGAGAAGCTGAGCTTCACCTCTATCCCGCCCGATTTCACGGCCCCGTACGGACCGGGCGGGCTCGACTCCACATCCTCCCCCGGAGGAGGCTCGAAGGTCTCCTCTTTTATACTCAGCTCCTTGATGCGATCCACGCGAAACACCCTCGTCTCACGGCTGCGCTCGTCCCAGGCTCGCAGGTACCAGTGCCCCATTCCGAACTCCAGGGAAAGGGGATGCACGCGTCGGCTCGTCAGCTCGTCCCTCCCGTAGCTGTAGTAATCCATCTCCACCACCAGCCTGTCCTCGCAGGCGCGGGAGAGCTCCGAGAGCACGGCCCTCTCGTGCGTCGCCGGCTTTATCTCCATCCTGTTCTCGATCTCTTCGCGCGAAGGGCGCCCCTGCCGGAGGGCTCGCGATATCTTCTCCATGGCCGAGAACAGGGGAGCCGCGGCCTTTTCACTCGAGAGTTTCGCCAGGGCATTGCAGGCCAGGTGAAGCCCGTAGAGCTCGGCGGGGGTGAAACGCAGCGGACGGGCGAAGTAATCGGCCATGTGTATATACACCCGGTTCCCGTCGTAGTCCACCTCGATGAGGTCGGCCGGGGTATAGTCAGGCTTGCCGCATAGGAAAATAAGGTCCAGGTCGCGCATCAACTGGTCGCGAGAGACCCCGAAGACCTCGCACAGCTCCTCCAGCGTCGCCCCCTGGTGCCTGAGCACGTAAGGCACCAGGGAGAGGAGGCGCTGTATCCTCTCTTTGGGATCGGCCAAGTTTTCATCCCTCCCCCAGGCTCTTGAGGAGCTTCTGCAGGCGCCGCTTGACCTTATCCCGCAGCTCGGGCGGGGCAAGCACCTCGGCGTCCTCGGCATAGGAGAGCACCCAGTTCAAGAAAGCTTCCTCGTTGCGAACGGTGACCTCCAATATCCCACCCCCATCGGGCGTCCACTCGAAACGGTAGACGTCCCCCAGATCCCTTTCCACCTGCCAGGCCATGCGGGGAGAGAAGCGCACCCTCGCCACCCGGGGCGCTCCTTCCTCGAATTCCCAGGGTAGGATGCGCGCGTATCGCTCCAGTCGGAAGTCCACGGGGCGGGTGAAATCCGGGGCCTCACTATCCGGACGCGTGAACTCCACCTCCGACTCGATGCGCGAGACCCTGAATGACCGTATCTCCCCCCTCAAGTGGCAGAACCCCACCACGTACCAGGCACCGCGTTCCAGGTAAAGCCCGTAAGGGTCGAGTTCGCGCTGGCGCGCCTCCTCCTTCCCCTTTCCCTGGGCACGATAGGTGAAACGCACTCTCCGGCACTCCACCGCCGCTTTCCACAGCCGGTCGAGCACCTCCTCCCGCTCGCGCATGGGGGCAAAACGCAGATGCGGCATGGCCAGGTTTCCCAGCCTGCTGCCCTCTCCCAGATCGGGGCTGAGTTTTTTCAGGGCCGCCTGCGCCTCGCGCGAAAAAGGGGTGAGTTCCCCGGAGGAGAGGCGGTTTACCAGCAGCAGCGCCACCTTCTCCTCGGGAGAGAAATCCAGCTCGGGAAGATAGTACTCTTCCTTGGGGATACGGTATCCCACCTCCTCCCCGAGCGCGTCCACCGGCTCCACCCGCAGGGGCACCCCCATCTCGCGCAACTCGCTCTTGTCCCGTTCGAACATGCGCTTGAAGGAAGCCATGGAGGCCTGCTCGTACCCGGGGATGGAGCACCTTATCTGCTCGAGGGTGACCGGCTTACGGGCCTCCAGCAGCATGGCGATGAGGTCGATGATGCGCTCCGCCTTGTTCATGCCCTGCCTCCCCTGACCGCCACGCGACCGCATCTTCGCCGCAAAGAGGAAAGACGCCGACACGAATGAGGCCGGAGCATGCCCGCGGCCGGCAACCCGGACCGCCCTTCCGGAGGGAAAAGGATGTCACTGGGCGATGCTAGCCTGCGTTTGGAAGGCCGTATACCCATGGAACAGGCAGGTGCGAAAATGAAGGGAAGAAAATCCGCTCTACTTTTAGCGGGCATTTTCCTGGCCTCCCTGGCCGAGAGCGCGGGTCCCGCATGGATACTGGCCGCGGCTGGGAGCCTTGCCTCTTTCGCCGCTCTGCTCGTGATCTGCGTGAGGGAAGGGGCAACGAGCGCGAGAACCCCGGCAGAGCTGGAGCGCATAGCGGATATCACCTCTTTTCACCCTCCCGCTCCCACCCTCCACGGACGGCAGCACGAAGGTGTATCAGCGCTCCACGCGACGCTTCCAGGTTGGAGGTCCGCTCGTGCGCTCCCTGAAAACATACGGGCAACATCCGATCGCATAACATCCACCTAGAAATAATAGCATCGCGCGGCCCACACCGGTTATTTATCGCGCGGACGCGCATAAACCCCAAGGGGGGCGTTTACCGGGCCCCGTGAGATGGGGGAAAATCTGTCGCCCCCTCAGGCCAAGAGATGAGAAAGCGACGTCTCTACGCCTCCATGGGTTTAGTCTTCACCGCGACCCCCTAGGAGCATGGCCTCGCGGCGGCTTTTCTCATCCATGGGTGCCGTTGCCCTCGCGCTCAAACCCGCGGCCGTCACCTTTCCGGCAAGCCAGCTATCTTCAACCTTCGCCTCTTCTGGTATTATTTAACCCGTATTCAACGGCATCCATGCGAAACGAGCGTTCGGTAAACTCGTTAAGGGGGCGACCATGGTAAAACGCGTGCGCGCGGCGGGAAAGCGCCGCAAGCTCAGAAGACCATTGTTGCTGGCCTCATGCCTGGCATCACTCCCCTTGCTGCCCCGCGCGGCCAGGAAGGCGGCGGAGCTGGAGGGCAAGCGCAAGGGGTTCGAGGTCAGGCAGTTCAAGCTCACGGTAAGGGACGGCACCAGGCTTTCAGCGGCCCTTTACGTTCCCAGCGGGGAGGGCCCTTTCCCCGCCCTGGTGATGGTGCATTCCTGGATGCTTTCGCGTTGGCAGTGCCATCTCTATGCTCCCTACTTCGCCTCCGACGGCTACGTTGTCCTAGCCTATGATTGCCGTGGATGGGGCTCGTCCCAGGGCCGGGTGAACTGCGCCGATCCCGACCTGGAGATCCGCGATCTCGAGGACGCCATCGACTGGCTGCTCAAGGAGAGCGAACTCCCCCTGAAGGAGGGCGCGTTGGGAGTCACCGGCATTTCCTACGGGGGAGGGCATTCCTTCCTCATCGCCTCCCGCGACCCCAGAGTGAGAGCCGTCGCGCCTTTCAATGGCTGGACCGACCTCAGGGAGAGCCTGCTTCCGCAGGGCTCGCTGAAGATCTTCTGGGGGCTTCTACTCCTCCTCACCGCCTCCTGGGCCACCCGCCTCGACCCCCGTAACGTGCTCTATCGCTGGACCGGCGTCATGCTGCTGCGTCGCGGCGACCATGACGCCTTTGAAAGGGATATGCGCCGCCGCTCGCGCATCCATGATGTCGACGGGATAATGACCCCCATGCTCATCGTGGGCTCCTGGAACGACGACCTTTTCGAGCCCAACCAGATGATGCGCTTTTTCGAGCGGCTTAACGCCCCCAAAATGCTCTATATCGCCAACGGCATACATGGCCTGGACGCCGGCTTCGGCCCGCGCTGGGCGGGACGGGAGATCTGGGCGCTGACCAAGCGCTGGTTCGATCACTGGCTGAAGGATGAGGACAACGGGGTGCTCGAGGAGTCGCCCGTGCGCCTCCACCGCCCCTGGAAAAGAGAGGTGGAGGCGGAGGAAGCATGGCCTCCTCCGGGCGTCACCACGCACCGCCTTTTCCTGGGCGAAGAGGAAGGCGCTCTCAAGATGAGCTCCCGGCCCCGCGAGGGGCGGGGCGAGGCGGTTCTCAAACCACGCCTCATAAACGCGGCCACATCGGGGCCCTCGGTGATCAGGCCGCAGGCGCTGGGCTTCGTGGTCCCGGGTCCCAGGCGCGACCGCGGCAGGGGGTTTTTCTCCTTCACCACCGCCCCCTCCCGTCGCGATTTCGAGCTCCTGGGCATACCTCGCCTGACCCTCACCATCGAGCCCCTGCAGGAGCGGGTACAGGTCAACGCCCTTCTTTACGACCTTCCCCCCAACGGCGGGCTGCCGCGACTCATCACCTACGGCACCGCCACCCTGGAAGGGCTGAGTCCAGGGAATGAAACGGTGTTCTCCATGGAGCTGGTGGCCGCCGACTACCTGCTGGAGGTGGGGCACTCCTTCCGCCTCACCTTGACCGGCGCCAATCCCTCCTTCGTGCTTCCGGTATTTGGAAAGGGTGCCCGGGTGGTTTACGGGGGGAGCAGGTGCGCGCTGGACCTGCCGTTAAGAGAGGTTTGAACGACATGCTCGGCGAACTCCGCCCTGGGGTCATCGCCAGGCGCGACTGGATCTGTCTTCAGGGGGATTGAGCGGAGCGCTGGCGCCGTGGCGAAGAAAGGCGGTGTCACCTTGTCGATGTCATCCCATGCCTCACTTGCGGGTATATGGATATATGATCCATATCCGCGGCAAAGTAATATGGGCATGGCGTCGAAGCCCCCGGAGGCGGTTCCCGGCGCTCTCGCTCCCCAAAGAAGCGAAAAACGCCTCCAAGCTGCTACAATTCGATTTATCTGGAGGCGGTCCCCGGCTCTCTCGCCCCCTCTTTGGTCGCAGAAGAGGATGGTGTCGCTGCGTTGATGCCCCAGTCCGGAAAGCGGTCCGGCGGGAGAGGCGAACAGAGCGGCGGGGGAGAACGGACGGTCCGGGAAGGAGCAGGATGAGATGAGGCGACCTGCCAGCCTGCTAACTGCGCTTGGCCTGCTATGCGCCCTCTCGCTGTTCATCTCGCCTGCCGTCTTGGCGCTCGCCCTCCCGTCCGGGGACGGCACCTGCGGAGAGGCCAGCGCCGGAGGCTCCAGCACCTGGTACTTCGCCGAGGGCTATACCGGCGAGGGCTTCCAGGAATACCTGGTGGTCTTCAACCCTGCCGAGGAGGCAACGCAGTTGAGGTTGACGCCTCTTTTCAACTCCTCCCCGCAGACGTCCGCGGAAACGGCTGCCCCCTGCTTGCAGAACGGCATGGAGTCGCCCGCGGCGGGCAACGGGAAAAGCGACGCCCTTCTCCTCGAACTCGCCCCCCGCACCCGCGTCACCCTGGACGTCAATTCACTGGTGGGAGCCGACAGGGAAGTGTCCCTTTTTCTGCGGTCAGGCCTGCCCGTGGTCGCGGAAAGGCCCTTGTATTTCACCTACCGTGGTGCATGGAAAGGCTGCACCATAACCAGTGGGGCCGAATCACTTTCAAGAAACTGGCATTTCGCCGAGGGCTGCACCCGGGAGGGCTTCGAGACCTGGGTGCTCCTGGCCAACCCCGGCGATGCGTCGGCGCGCGCCACCGTGAGGATGGTGCTCGAAGACGGCACCGTGTCCCCTTTTACCGTCGAGCTGCCGCCTTTTTCGCGCCGCACCCTTTTCGTCAACCAGGCCGTGGGCGAGGGTCGCGACGTGGGGATAAGCGTGGAGGCTGACACCGGCATCTGCGCCGAGCGGGTCATGTACTTCCTCTACCACGGCCTGTGGCCGGGAGGGCACGCCTCCAGCGGCTTAAGCCAGCCGCGCAAGACCTATCTCTTTCCCGAGGGCTACACGGGCGCCGGCTTCGAGGAATGGCTGACCCTTTACGCGCCCCTGGAGGCCTCGGGCGAGGACGGCACTCGCGTATCCCTGAACTGCCTTTTCGAGGGCGGGGAGGAACGTTCTTTTGAGGTACCCCTGGAGCCCGACCGGCGCTATACCCTGGACTTGAACCAGCTCGTGGGCGCGGGAAGGAATGTCTCCCTGGAGCTGAGCGCGGACGAGCCCTTCCTCGCGGAGAGGCCCATGTACTTCAATCACCGGGGAGTATGCAGGGGAGGCCATGTCTCAAAGGGGGTCGCGTCGGCCGCCACACGCTGGCTCCTGGCCGAGGGCACCACGCTCCCGGGCTTTCACACCTACCTCTGCCTCATGAACCCCAATCACGAGGAAGCGGAGGTGGAGGTGGAAGAGGATCTCGCTCATGAATCATATCGCAACTCCTATGTGGTTCCCGGCCGCTCCCGCTTGACCCTGGAGATCAAAGGCGCTCCTGAACCGGCGCGGGCGGCGAGGACTGCGCACGCCGAGGGCTGGGACGTTTCCTTCGAGATCCGCTCCACCCTCCCCATCGCCGTGGAGAGGCCCGTGTACCACCCCGGCACCTCCTTCGAGGTCGCCAACGCCATGGACCATATACGTCATCTCAGCGTTGACATAGGACAGCGGGTGGAGGGCACGGCGGGAGAGGCAGCGGCAGCCGAATACATAGCGGGGGCCTTGAGGGCATACGGCTACGCGCCCGTCATCCAGGAGGTCCCCCTTCCCAACGGCGGGTTCACCCATAACGTCATCGCGGAATCCACGCCCCTGGTCAGCCCGGAGAGCGTAAAGATACTTTTCATAGGGGGGCACTACGACACAAAGACAGGCACGGGTAGCCCGGGCGCCAACGACAACGCCTCGGGAGCGGCAGTGGTGCTAGAGCTGGCCCGCTGTTTCGCTGAGGAGGGAAACGGCCAGGGCGTCGCCCTGAGGTTCGTACTCTTCGGGGGAGAGGAGCGCCTGATGGAAGACACCGACCTTCATCATTTCGGCTCACGTTATTATGTGCAGCACCTCACGCAGTGGGAGAGGGATCACGCCATCGGCGCCGTGATCGTTGACATGGTGGGGGTGGGGACGCAGCTATATGCCCGCACCATGGGCATCGGCCCCATGGACCTCTGCAACCGGCTCCTGGCCTACGCCGAAAACGCCGGGTTCTCCCTGCCCTATCTGGTGAGCGGCTCCTACTCCGACCACGAGCCGTTCGAGATGGCCGGCATGGCGGCGGTGTGGCTCGAGTATAAGGACGACCCCTGGTACCACACCCCCGCGGACAGCCTCGACAAGATCGACCCCGCCTATATTGAAAACACCGGGCGCCTATTGGAGGGCTTCATGAGGTCCCGTTTGGTCCGGGATGACTAGGGGCCATGGTCTCCCTCCAGGCGCACAGGGTCGTCGGTAAAAGGCATTGAGAATCAGGGCACTGTGATCACTTTGTGAGCAACGGACGCCTCCTGGAGAAGACTTTTCCCTCCTGCCTCCTCAAGGCGGGTTCAGGCGCTCTTGCGTTGAGCCTGCCCCTCAAAGATCAGCGGCATCGGCGGCAAGCGGTATTCTAGCTCCGCGGGCGGCTCCAAACGAGTCCACAGCCGGGGCGGGGATAGCGCGCATGGCTGGACGACGGCATTTTCGCTCCGCGGGTGGCGTAAAAACCGGTACGGTATAGACTGCAAACGGAGTTTTCGTTCCGCGGACGTCGTCAAGCGCGTTGCCGCAAGTGGGGCCGGGCGGCATAACCACGGCCAGGCCCGGGCGGTGAGGAGGGCATGGGAGATTGTGTTAGGCCGGCCGGCGGCAAGCCACCCGCATAAGGACTCCAGGGGCGCCGCCGTCTCCACAACCCCGGCAACGGGACAGGCGCGGGCGGTGTTCAGACCGACTCCGAAGCTTCCGAAATATATCATGTCAAGGTGCCCCGGCACCAATATCTGTCAGCGTGGCAGCGAGTTATCCGAGGGACGATGAAAAACGACGATGGTGAAAGGAAAGCCGAGCGCAAGGCCGGGTTGGAATCCCCCCTGGGGGAGGAAAATGGCGCCCAGAGCGACGCGAGGACGCAGCGAGAGGGTTTGTTGAAGGGGCGTCTCCGCCTGGTGGAGGAGACGCTCACCGAACGCCT
>JACVJG010000106.1 GCA_015711875.1 Candidatus Solincola jinzensis
CCTTGATGGGGGCCTCCCTGGCGTCTTCCATGGCCGCTCCTTTCAAGCCTCCAGCTGCCCGGCACCTTCGCCGACCGGCCTGCACCCTTCCTCCTGCGCGCTCTCACGCCGTTGCGCTATGGGAAGGGTGAAGTGGAAAGTGCTTCCCGCGCCCGGTTCGCTTTCCACCCATATGCTGCCGCCGTGCGCCTCGATGATGCTCTTGCTCACGTAGAGGCCGAGTCCGGTCCCGTATATCTCGCGCGTGGCCCGGTTGTCGACGCGATGGAACTTCTCGAAGATATGGGGCAGGTGCTCGGGGGGAATTCCTACCCCCTGGTCGCTGACCTTGAACTCCACCCGGTTGCGATGCTGCGTCAGGTTGACCGTCACCTCGCCGCCGGCGGGGGAGTACTTTACCGCGTTGTCCACCAGGTTCATGATCACCTGCTCGATCTTATCCGGGTCGGCGCATACCGGGTCCATGCTCGCGGGGGCGTGGAGGTGGATGGTGTGGCGCGAGGAATGCGATTCCAGCTTCCCGATGACGATGCGCGCGAGCTTCGCGAGGTCGAAATCGCGCCTCTTGAGCTCAAGCCGCCCTGATTCTATGCGCGAGACGTCAAGGATGTCGGATACCAAGCGCGCCAGGCGGTCGGTTTCGTCCTCGATGACGCGAAGGAATTCCTGCCTGGTCCCCTCGTCGAACTCCACGTCGCCGCGCCGCAGGGTGGCGGTATAGGCTTTGATGGAGGTTAGGGGAGTGCGCAATTCGTGGGAGACGGTGGAGACAAAATCGGATTTCGCCTGCTCGAGCTCGCGCAGCTTGGTGATGTCCCTGGCCACCGCGATGATGCCGATGCGCTCGCCAGGGGAGGTCTCGATGGTCGAGGTGCGTATCTCCAGCAGTTTCCTCCCCCCCGGCCCGACCGCTATCTCCTCCTCCAGCTCCAGTCCGGTGTTGAGGCTACGCAACAGGACGCCGCAGATTTCCGGGTTTTCTATGACCTCCTTGAGATGCCGGCCCACCGCCTTGCGTGAGGGCGGGAGGCCGAGGATGCTCTCCGCCGCCGCGTTGACAAGGATCACTTCCGCCTGGTTGTTGACCGCTACCACCCCGTCGTTCAGGGAGTGGAGCATGGCCTCGGTGCGGCGCTGGTCCTCGCTGATGAGGCGGTAGAGGTTTGCGTTCTCGAGGGCGATGGCCGCCTGGTTGACGAAAAGGGCCAGCAGCCGCTGGTCGTCCTCGCCGAAGACCCTGTCGCTGCTTCGAGAGGAGATCTCGATCACCCCTTTAGGAACTCCCTGCCAGGTCAAGGGCGCGGCAAGGTAGGAGTGCTCGCCGTGCAGCGAAGCCCCCCATGGTGTTTCCTGCCCAAGATCCACGCGGTTCCGCCGCAGCGTCGTTCCTTCGCGCAAAGCCTCCCCGGCCAGATACTCCCCCTGGGAGAACGAGAGCCCGAGTATCTCCTCCCCGAGGCCGTGGGCCGCCCTGACCCAGTACAAGCCGTTGCCCTCGCGCAGGGACAGGACTCCAGCTTCCCCGCCCACCAGGCTCACCGCCCTTTCCAGCAGGAAGGAGAGGAGGTTGCGCGTGTCCACCTCGTCCACGAGCGACTTGCCCACCTCGTAGAGGGCGGTCTGTTCCTCCACCCTGCGGGCTATGAGCAGCATGAGGTCGTCCCTTATCTCGTCCACCTTTACCCTCTCGGTGATGTCATCGAGTATGATCACCATACCCACGCTGGTCTCGTACACGTCGTGGATGGTCGAGGCGCTCACGGAAAGCACGCGCTCCTGGGCGACTTCAAGATGCACCTCAACGCGGCGCCCGTTCTCCATCTCCGGCGGGTTCTCCTCGAGGAGTTGGCAGAGCGGCTCCGCGTCCGCCAATATCGGCCTGAGAAGCTCTCGCAGCGTGCTCTCCCTCGGGATGTCCTCCAGACCCAGGAGGTCTCGCGCGGCCTGGTTGGACATCACCACTTTGCCCGCCGCGTCGGTGACCAACAGGCCGCTGCTCATGCTCTCCACGATGACCTCGCTGCGGGAGAGGATCATCTGGTAAAGCTCGGAGCGGGAGATGACCGAGGCGGCCAGGTTGGCGATGGTCACCAGCATACGCAGATCCTCGGTGCTGAAATCGCGCTGCTCGCCACTTGCGAAGCTCAACACCCCCACCAGCTCGCCTCCCACCAGTATGGGGGCGGCGAGCGCAGAACGCACCTTCCTGCGCGCCAGGGGGAAGTCAGCGAAACGCTGGTCGGCACTCACGTCGTTGACGATGATGGGCGCTTTCTCCGCCGCCACCCATCCTATGAAGCCCTCCCCTACCGGGATCTCCACCTGTTCCTCGAGCTCGCCTGGAGGAGCCCCCGATGCCCTCACCACGAGCTTCCCGCTCTTGCGGTCGAGTAGCCGCACGGAGCTGATCTCTGTATGGAAGAAAGAAGCGGTGGCGGAGAGGAGGTCATGCAGGGCTTTCTCCAGGTCCACCTCCTGCATGAGGGATGAGCTGAGGCGGTAAAGGGTCTCGATACGCTCCGCCTTGCTCTGCTCCTTGCGGTCCAGTTCCGCCAGGTAGGAGAGGAGCACAGAGGTCCCCAGCAGCGTCAGCACGTTGATGAAGAGGCGCGCGCCTTCGCTCGCGAGGTCAAATCCCCCGGTGGCGCAGGATATGACGTAGGCGGCGCTGATGGCCCCGGTGAGGAGCAGGGTTTTGGTCCAGCGGTCGTAGAGAGCCGCGGTCGCGCTGAGCAGGAAGAGGAGGGGGAAGAGGGGACTCGCGATGCCCCCCGAGTAGGATATGAGGAAACAGACGAGCAGGGCATCCATCCCCAGCAAGGAAAGCCCCATCCAGCCCGCCTCGCGCGCTGTGAGCGGCATGCTGGATACGTGGTAAGCTAGCCCGAGGGCGAACATGACGGCGGCGGTGATCGCCCAGGGCCAGTATCTGACGCCCTCGCCCGTGTACAGCGGGTAACACCCCACGGCGAGGAACGCTATCCAGTGTGAGAGCGGAAGCAGCTTGGCCGACTTCATGAGTTGTCCCCGCCCGGCTTGCCCGAAGAGGCATAGCGGTTTTCCTCGGGAAAAGACCTCCTTTCCAGCGTCCAGTTTTATATCGAAAGGGCGGGGTGTAAACTTGATAAAGCTGGTCGAACCCGCTTTGCGTGAGCGTCAGGAGGTAAAGGCGGCATGGCCCTTCAAGTGGGCATCATCGGGCTTCCCAACTCCGGCAAGTCCACCATCTTCAACGCTCTTACGCGGGCCGGTGCTCAGGTGGCCGGCTACCCGTTCTCCACCGTGGACCCCAATATCGGCGTGGCTGCGGTTCCCGACCCCCGCCTGCAGAGAGTGGCGGATGCCGCGGGATGCGCGAAGGTGGTGCCGGCGGACCTGAGGGTGGTGGACATCGCCGGCCTGGTGGAGGGGGCGCACCGCGGCGAGGGGTTGGGCAACCGTTTCCTGGCGCATATAAGGGAGGTGGACGCCATAGCCCACGCCGTGCGCTGTTTCGAGTCCCCCGAAGTCGCTCACGTGCGGGCGGAAATAGACCCCTTGAAGGATATCGCGGTGGTGAACGCCGAGCTCTTCCTGGCCGACCTGGCGGCGGTGGAGAGGCGCAGGGAGAGGATAAGCAAGGCCGCCGCCAGCGGCGATCGCGAGAAAGCCAGGGAGCTCGAGGTGTTGCGTAAGGTGGAGGAAGGGCTGGACGCGGAGATCCCAGTGCGGGCCATGGGGCTATCGGAGGATGAGAGAAAGGTGCTGGAAGGGCTTTTCCTGCTGACCGCCAAGCCGGTCATCTACGTGGCCAACCTGGGAGAGGAGCAGCTGCCGGACGGCGGCCCGCTGCTGGAGGCGGTGCGCGAAGCGGCCGAGGCGGAGGGCGCGCAATGGGTCGCTTTCTGCGCCAAGCTCGAGGCGGAGATCGAGGAGCTTGATGCGGCCGAGGCGGAGGAGTTCTTGGCCGCCTACGGCATCGAGAGGCTGGGTCTGGAGGAGTTCGCCTCGCGCTGCTATGAACTCCTGGGCCTCATCACCTTCTTCACCACGGAGTCGGGAGAGTGCAGGGCTTGGCCCCTGCGCCGCGGAAGCACTGCCGCGGAGGCGGCGGGGAGGATCCACAGCGATATGGAGAGAGGCTTTATCCGCGCCGAGGTCATCGGCTGGGAGGATTTCCTCTCCCACGGCTCCTTCGCGGCCGCGCGTGATGCCGGGGCGGTAAGGGTGGAGGGCAGGGACTACATGGTCAGAGACGGCGACGTCATGCTCTTCAGGTTCAACTGATCGCCATAGGGAAGCGACCCGGCTCTCTTAGCGCATGGCAGGCAGACCATGTTCACGCGGCAGTACGCCATCTGCCTCAGGGTCTTGGTGAGCGGCTGCGTTGGAGCTCGCGGCGATAGTAATAGGCGCTGGTTTGACGGCTGGCCGTGGGCCAGGGCCCGTCGCTTTGCCCAAGGCGCAAGAGCTGCTTTTCTAAATCGCTCTGATCGCGTCGCGCGCCTCGGCGAGCTTGCCGTCCACCTCTTCCAGTTTTGGCGCCAGCGAGGCGCCCATCCAACCCGCTATATCGATGGTTCCCATGAGGTTTGCGGGGGCGGCATCCAGGAGTCCTTCCACCTGGGACGTGAGCTCGTTGTGGGCCGGCGCGTCGCCGGACTCGCCCTTGGAGCAGGCCTGGATAAAGTGTTCCACGGCCTTCTCCAGGCCTGATATCGCGGAGAGGGCGGCGTCGAGCCCCAGCCCCTCTGCGGATACGGATTCCAAGGCGGTACGTGCCTTGCCCAGCGCCGTCGCGGCGGTGTCGGCCAGTTGGCGCGCGGATGAAAAATCTTGCGATGAGGCTTCCAAGGCCTGGTTGTGGGCGGCGATGGCCGCGAGGAAGGACTCTCTCGCCTCGCCATAGCGGGCCTCTCCTTCCTGAAGGGGGTAGAGGCCCCTCAACGCCTCCCTGGCCTCTGACAGCGCTTCCGCCAATGAATTCTGCGACTGAAGCAGCAGCGACAGCGCCTCGAGGACGGCCGCGGGGGAACCCTGAGCGTCGACCTCCGCCGCGACCTGGACCTGTTCCCGCAGCTCCCTGGCGCGATCGACCTCCCCCTGCAGAAGGCCCAGGCATTCCTGGATGGCGATGTCCAGGGCGGCGACGTCGCTGGAGCCGCTTTCCAGCCAGCGCCTGGAAAGCGAGGCGGTGTTGCCGTGGATGGAGAGGGCGGCTTCGCCGGCCGCAGAGAGGTCAATAGTCTCCCTGGTGGCGGAGGAACGTGCGTGGCGTATGAGTAGCGCCGACGCCACCCCGGCCGCCAGCACCAGCGCCGCGAGCGCGAACAGCATCTTGGCGCGCGTTTCCAATCCGCTCAAACCACGTCACCACCCGTCCCCTTTTCCATGGATCAAGCGCGCAAGACCTCTATTGAGGGAAAACCTGGAAGGGCGTAAACAGCCTTTCCTCGCCCCTCCCTCAGCCTTTTTTAAGCAGATGCCTGATGACCATGCGGGCGCCGGCATGGGGATCTATCTCCCGCGTTTCCACCAGCTTGCTCACCAGTTCTCTCATCTCCGGGTCCTCCTCCAGGGCACGCATCACCGTGCTCGCGACCTGGCGGTTGATGATCTCCAGCAGCTCGGCAAGTATCCTCTCCCTGGCCTTCTTCTCCAGCAACCCTTCTTTCTTAAGGTATTCGTAGTGGTCCTGGATGGCGTCGGCCAGCTCCTCCATGCCCTGGCCCGTGGTGGCGACGGTGCGGATCACCGGAGGCATGCGCCCGTCGGGGCGGTCGGACATCTCCAGCATCATGAGGATCTCGGTATAGGTGCGCCCCGCGTCCTCACGGTCGGCCTTGTTGACCACGAAGACATCTCCTATTTCCATGATCCCCGCCTTGATGGCCTGGATCTCGTCCCCGCCTCCCGGCATGGTCACCACCACGGAGGTGTGGGCCAGCTTCACGATGTCCACTTCCACCTGCCCGGCGCCCACCGTCTCCACGATGACTATGTCCTTCCCGAAGGCATCAAGGATATTCACGGCGTCGTTGGTGGCCACGGAGATGCCGCCCAGGGCGCCCCTGGTCCCCATGGAGCGTATGAAAACCCCGGGATCGGTGGCCAGGTCCTGCATGCGCACGCGGTCTCCCAGGATGGCCCCGCCGCTGAAAGGGCTGGTGGGATCGATGGCCACGATACCCACGCTCTTGCCCCGCGCCCTCAGGACCTTGGTGAGGGATGAAACCAGGGTGCTCTTGCCGGCTCCGGGAGCCCCGGTGATGCCCACGATGTGGGCTCTCCCGGTGTGCTCGTGCAGCCGCTGGATGGGCTCGTTGGCCGCGGGATCGCCGTTCTCCACCAGGGTTATGAGGCGCGCTACCGCCCTGCGGTCGCCCGCCAGAAGGCGGGAGTAGATGTCGTCCATATAGCCTCCTTTTAGCATTCCCGCATCTATTCTTAACGCTGGGAGGCCGGCGGTCAACCTTGCCCGTGGCCGCCTCGGGATGACATGGCTGCGCAGCTAGGGATCTGCGTTGTGGGCGGGTATCGAGAACACTTTGGGGACGAATGGCGAGGGGCAGGAAACAAGGATACCGAGGATCATCAAGGGCCGTGTGCGCGTGGGCGATCCCAGCGGCAGGACGAGGGCATGCGGCGCCGCGCGCGCGAGTGCGGAAAGCGGGTCGGCCATGGGTCATGCCACCGCAGTGGATAAGGAGGGTTTGGGCCGATGGGGGAGAGGGGGAGAAATCGATCAATGCATGGGAAAGCGTCATAATCCCGAAGTGGGCAAGGTGGCCTGGGGTTGCCAGATTTCGGTGGGCCTGTACGCTCCACGCAAGACGTGAAACAACCGGCAGGAACCTTGAAGAGGGCGCGGAAAGGGGTAAAATGATAAAGATATATATATTATATTACATAGTAAGAAAACGATACAGGGGGTGCCCGCCATGAAAAGGGAGAAGGCCATGGACGTCATGGAAGCGGAGGTCCTAAACAAGAGCAGGGGGGTGACGCTGGCTGAGAGGGCGGCGATAGCGGATACCTCGCGCGCGCGGCGGCGCGGGCTTCTGGGCAGCGAGCGCCTGGAGGACGGGCGCGCGCTCGTCCTCATTCCCTGTCGCCAGGTGCATACATGCGGCATGCGCTATCCCATCGACGTCGTCTTCGCGGACAGGTCCCTCCGCGTTCTGAAGGTCACGGAGGGGATGAAGCCCTGGCGCCTGGGCCAGCTTGTCATCAGGGCCGCGCTCGCCATGGAGCTGCCGGCGGGAAAGGTCGCCGCAACGGGCACGACGCGTGGCGACGTGCTCGAGATCCGGCCCTATGCCCATCAGGCATCTCGCCCGCCTGCGAGGGAAGGGCATAGGGGGTCAAGGGCCTGCCGGGAGGCGAAAGCGGGAGCGAGAGGCAGGGGAGAGGAGAGTGGCGATCACCCATGCTTTTCCAGTACCAACCATTTGCTTTCTCGGGCGGAATGGATCGCCATACACCGCGAAAGGGATATCCGCTTTCACGGCGAGCCAGCCTTGCCATGGACCTCGCCGGCGCATGATCCCGTCCCGCGGTCATTGATAGTCGGATAAGCCTGCGCCTATGATAAGGGGGCGGAGAGCGAAAGGCGTAAGCATGTCGACGGTTTCACGGGATACGGTTAGATACCATCGCGACGGGGAGCGGGAGCGGCAACCCGATCGCGTGGTGGTGGAGCTTCCCCTGGAGATAAGGGTCAACGGCATGCCCCTGGTCGCCCTCATGCGCATGCCGGGCATGGACAAGGAGCTTGCGGTCGGTTTCTGTCTTACCGAGAAGGTCATCCGGGACGTCTCACAGATAAAACTGCTCAAGCACTGCGGGAGCATGGAACGGGGGCTGGCCGAGGGCCGTGAGGTGGAGAATACCGCCATTGACCGCGGTAACGTGGTGGAGCTTGAGGTG
>JACVJG010000107.1 GCA_015711875.1 Candidatus Solincola jinzensis
GATATGATGGTAGCGCACCCCGTCGTATTCGAAGAAGCGCTGGTAATCCCCGGAGGTGCTGATATAGGTGCCGCCGGGAAGCAGCAATGTGGCCAGGTAACCCTCCCCGCGCGGGTCCATAACCGCAATCCTACAACCGTTCTCCTCCCCACCAGGTTTTTCTCCCAGGGTCAGGGAGGTGCTTATCATATTGACCACCGCCGCCTCCACGCCGCGTTCCCTCAATATCCCGGCCGCCTTATCCAGTGCGTAGCCCTTGGCCAGTCCCCCGAGGTCGATGGCCATCCCCTCCCGCGCGAACATGACGGTATGCGCCGCGGGATCGAGGAGCAGTTTGTCGGCCCCCACCAACGCAAGGGCTGCCTCTATCTCCTCCCGCGACGGCGGCGGCTCTCCCCTCTCGCTCCTCCCCGTAACATCCCACACGTCTATGAGAGGACCCACGGTTATGTCGAACAAGCCCTGGCTGGACCGGTATACCTGCATCCCTGCCTCCACCATCTCCCACAGGTCATCGGAGAGGGCCACCGGTCCGGCGGCTGCGTTTGCGTTGACCCTGGAGAGCTCGCTCTCGGGGTCGTAACGGTCGGCAATCCCCTGAAGGCGGAAGAGTTCCTTGAAAGCCTCGTCCACCGCTCCCTCAACAAGCGATTGATCCTTTCCGTAAGCGGTTATGGTCACCAGATCGTCGAGGACATACTCCTGGCGCTCGAAAGGCCGTTTGGAATAGCCGGGGTTAACGGCCCTGGCCAGCACCACGGCCAGCAGGACCAGCGCGAGGGTGACGGCGATGACGATCGCGGTATCCCTGCGGTTCTTTCTCCCGATTTCCCGGTATACTGACTCCTTCTTTGCCTCCATGGGCGGTAGTATATCACCAAAGCCGGAAAGCGGTCCTGACCAGGTCGTTAACGAGACGGTCTTTCTTCTGGGCATGGGGTCTATGCCGGATCGCGGCCGGCCCTGAGGGCGAAAAGCGCGTCCTTGTTCCTCCTGGCGGGCGATCACTGGCTTGAACATGAAGCATTGCCGGGACCCCATGAGGGACTCATACAGCGGAAGGGAGCCCCGTGAACAGCGGGCGGCGGAATACGAGGCCCTATACCCCTGTATCCCCTAAGCTCACCGAGGTCCTTTCGAGGCCTGTTTTTTCCAGGAAAGTTCCCGCCCCAGGACGCTGAAACGCCCTCACTCTCCATCCGGAAGGGCTTACCAGAATCCCGCATCCGGTCAAGCGCCGTCCACCTGTTCCACCTCGCCCAGCTCCTCCACATGAGGGGGCGCCTCCGGACCGCGGATGTATCTCTGCATGTAGCGACCCGAGAGCTCCAGCAGCAGTGAAAAGACCGCCGCGATGCCCAGGGCTTGCAGCAACACCACGACGCGCGGCAAATAAAGCTGGAAGAATTCACGGAACCAGGGAATGGCCAGCACGCCCACGAACGCGCCCGCCATGGCCGCCAGAAGCGCTCCGCGCCAGGAGAGCAGGGGACGCGAAAGATACCCGAGCACCGCCAGCCCCACGATGGTAAGCACGATCACCGCCACGGTGCGGGACTCCTCCAGGCTTACGCCGTTGCTCCTGGCCATGGCGTTCCCGGTAAAAGTGGCCGCCCCAGCGATGAATCCCGCCGGCACCGCGAAATACAACACGCGCCGCAGCAGCCCGGGCCGGTAGCGCCGCTTGCTGCGGGCGAAGGAGAGGATGAAGGCGGGGATGCCTATGGTAAGGGATCCCACCAGCGAGATATGCCGTGGGAGAAAAGGGTACTCCCAGGCGAGGAGGGCCACGCCGACGGCCAGCAGAGCCGCGTAAACCGTCTTGGTGAGAAAGAGGTTGGCGACCCTTTCCATGTTGGCCATCACCCTTCTGCCCTCTGCCACCACTCCCGGAAGGGTCGAGAACCTGCCGTCCAGCAAAACCAGCTGGGCAACGGCCTTGGTGGAAGGAGCGCCCGACCCCATGGCTATGCCCATATCCGCGTCCTTCAGGGCCAGGGTGTCGTTGACCCCATCCCCCGTCATGGCCACCACGTGACCATGGTGCTGGAGAGCTCGCACCATGAGGCGTTTCTGTTCCGGGATCACGCGTCCGAATACCGTCTTCCTGTGCAGGATCTGCGCCAGCTCCTCCTTGTCCTGCGGAAGCTCCCGCGCGTCCACCGGCTCTTCCGCGCCCGGGACCCCCACCCGCGCCGCCACCGCGCCCACCGTGCGGGGGTTGTCTCCGGAGATAACCCTGATGCCCACATCCTGGCGCCTGAAATATTCCAGGGTATCGGCCGCGTCCGGGCGCACTTTTTCCTCGAACACCAGCAAGGCCGCCGGCACCATCCCCTCAGGGGTTTTTTCGCCCGCCACGGCCCTTTCCGCCTTCGCGAAAAGCAGCACCCTCTTTCCCGAGGCCGCGATCTCGTCAGCCTTTTCTCTTAGCCCCTCTGCTCCCGGAAGCCCCTGCAACAGGACCTCAGGGGCTCCCAGGACCCAAGTATCTCCGCCCGCAAAGGAAGCGGCACTCCACTTCCAGGCCGAGGAGAACGGCACCACTTCCTCTGCCCGCCATCCTGGGGGAGAGGGGAACGTGGCTTTGAGGGCAGTGATGGTGGGATTCTCTGAAGGAGCCGCCGCCGCAAAAGCGCCCAGCGCGTCAATCAGGGCCTCCTCGCCGTTGAGAGACATCATATGCGAGAACTCGAGGGTTCCCTCGGTTAGCGTGCCCGTCTTGTCCAGGCAGATGACATCGACTTTCGCCAGGCCCTCCACCGCCGGAAGCTCCTGCACCAACACTTTCCGTCGCGCCAGGGTAACAGCGCTGACCGCGAACACCAGACTGGTGAGGAGCACCAGGCCCTCCGGCACCATACCCACCAGGCCGGCCACCGTGGCCAGGACCGAGTCGTCGAATGAGCTATGGGTGAGAAGTTGGCTGGTCGCCAGAAGGATGGCCGATGGTATCATCACGTAGGTGATATAGCGCAGGATGGTGTTGATGGCATCACGGAGGTCCGATTGCACCAGGGCATATCTCCTGGCCTCGGCGGCCAGCTTCCTGGCATAGGCCTCCTCCCCCACCGCCGTGGCCCTATACCTTCCCGCCCCCGAGGATACGAAGCTCCCGGAGAGCACGGTGTCCCCAGGCCCCTTGGCGACTGGCACCGATTCACCCGTCAACAACGATTCGTCCACTTCAAGCCCGTTTGAGAACAGCACTATGCCGTCCACGATGATCTGGTCCCCGGCCTGAAGCTCCAGGAGGTCGTCCAGCACAACCTCCTCCCTCGGGAGCTCCAGAGACTCGCCCTCTCGTACCACCCTCGCCCTCGGCGCGCTGAGGAGCGAGAGCCTGTCCAGGGTGAACTTGGCGCGTAGTTCCTGCACTATCCCTATAAGGGTATTGAACACCAGCACCATTCCGAAGAGGGCGTCCCGCCATGGCCCGATGAAAAGCACCACCACCGCCAGGAACCCCAGGATAGCGTTGAAGCGGTTGAAGACGTTGACGCGTATGATGGAGGCTAGGGAGCGGCTGGTCTCGTCCTTTACGGCGTTGGTCTCGCCACGCTCCACGCGCTCCTTCACCTGGAAACCGGCCAGACCCCGCTCAGGATAGGTTGGGCCCAGATCGCGGAGCTCGACCTGCCCCCCTGTAAGGACCGCTCGACGCATCCCAGGCTCAGGACGGGGTAGCTGCTCCGGAGTCAAACCCATCTCCTCCCCATGCCCTTGATCTGCCTCCCCAGGCCCTTCCTTGCCGCTTTTACCGCCATTCCCTATGGTGGCCACTGCCTCGATGACCTCATCACGCGAAGAAGTGAATTTCTCTGCCCCTTTACCCGTCCCTTCCCCTGTCTTACCTGATCCTATCCCGTATTGCGGCGAACCAAGAAGGCCAACACCTTCTCTTCTTCTATTTCGCGATGCTCAGCGGCGATCTGCGGCCCGCGCAAACCGGCTTATGTAATAATAGCAGGCTCGCCGCGCTCGGGATCAGCGACAAAGTCCATCACATCCATGGGGATAGCCCTTCTAAGGAAGGGATATCGGAACAGCGGCGATAATACCTATGCCTACCTGTGCTTACAGTCAGCATCCCGGGGGTATTAACCCTAAGGAAGGAAGACGGGCCGGGTCTCCCCGGCCCGCCGTGTTTCACCAAAGGCAGGGACCGCTTAAGCCGCCGCCACCTCTCCGAACCTCTTGGGCTTGAACACCGTGTCCAGCAGGGGCACGAAGGCGTTGCCGATGAGGATGGAGTAGGCCACCGCCCCCGCCGGGGCCAAAAACACGCGGATGATCACCACGCACACCCCGATGATGAGGCCGTAGACCACCTGCCCCCAGGTGTTCATGGGGCTGGTGACCCAGTCGGTGGCCATGAAGAAGGCCCCCAGCATGATCCCGCCGGCCAGGATGTTGTAGAGCCCGTCGGAGCCCACGATGTAGGCGAGCACGAACACCGTGGCCAGGATGGTCACCGGGATGACCCAGCCTATGACCTTGCGGTAGAGCAGGTAGGCGCCGCCCAAAAGCACCCAGAAGGCCCCCACCTCGGAGATGGCCCCCCCGTAGTTGGCGAAGAGCAGGGCCAGGTAGGAGGGCCCGGAGCTCTCCAGCCCCTGCTTGATGTACACCAGGGGGGTGGCGGACTGCACGCCGTCATAGCCCGCCTTGAGGAAGCCCAGGTTGCCGGTCCAGGAGGCCAGGAACCCGGATCCTATGAGCACGAAGACGAACCCGAAGAGGGCGGGGTTGAAGATGTTGCGGCCCAGGCCCCCCATGAGCTCCTTCACCACCACGATGGCCACAAAGGAGGCGATGATGAGGTTGAGCCACTGGATGCGCGCCGGAAATAGCAGGGCCAGGAGCAGGCCCGTCACCGCCGCGCTGCCGTCGGCCAGGTTCACCTTCTTCTTGCGCGCCTTGCGCACCGCCCACTCGAAGAACATGCAAGATCCCACCGCCAGGGCCATGTTGAAGAGGGCGTTGTAGGTGAAGGCCACCAGGGCGGCGATGGTCACGGGCGCCAGCGCGATGAGCACGTCGCGCATGGCGAGCGCCGTTTGCTCCTTGCTCCTCAGGTGAGGGGGCGGGGTTACGACCAGGTTGTCCAGAGCCATACTCTATCGCCTCCTCTACTTCTTCTTCAGGGCCGCGATCTCGGCCTTGGCCTTGCGCACGTATTGCACGTGGGGGATGTAGGCGGGGCAGGAGAAGGAGCAGCAGCCGCACTCGAAGCAGTCCAGCGCCCCCCACATCTCCGCCTTGTCCCACTGCCCCCGGCGGGCGGACTGCACGATGAAGTTGGGGGAGAGGAACATGGGGCAGGCCTCCACGCACTTGCCGCAGCGCACGCACTCCCCCTCCTCGCCCAGGTCCACCACGTCCGAGGTGAGCACCACCACCCCCGAGGTGCCCTTGACCACCGAGGCGCGGGTGTCGGACTGCGCCCAGCCGGTCATGGGGCCGCCCATGATGAGCTTGGCGGGGTTGCCCACGAACCCCCCGCAGGCGTCCAGGAGCACCTGGATGGGGGTGCCGATGGCCGCCAGCAGGTTGGCGGGCTCGCGCACCCCGGGGCCGGTGACCGTGAGCACCCGCTCATAGAGGGGCTTGCCCCAGGACGCCGCCTCGAACAGCGCCACCGCGGTGCCCACGTTCTGCACCAGGCAGCCCACCTCGCTGGGGAGCTTGCCCGGGGGGACCTTCCTTCCCGTGAGGGCGAAGATGAGCATCTTCTCCGCTCCCTCCGGGTACTTGACCTCCAGTATCTCCACCTCCACGTCGGAAAGCCCGGAGGTCTTGGCGCGCAGGGCGTCGGCGGCGTCCATCTTGTTGGCCTCCACCCCGATGATCACCTTGCCCGCCCCCACCGCGGTCTTGAGCAGGCGGGCGCCGGCGATCAGGTCCTCGGGCCTCTCGAGCATCAGCCGGTGGTCGCAGGTGAGGAAGGGCTCGCACTCGCAGGCGTTGATGATCACCGTGTCCACCGGCTTGTCGGCGGGAGGGGTGAGCTTTACGTGGGTGGGGAAGGCGGCTCCCCCCATGCCCACCAGCCCCGCCTCGCGGGCGATCTCCCGCACCTCCTCGGCGCTGAGGGCCTCGAGGTCCTTGCCGGGCTTCTTCTGGAACTCCGGCTGCTCCGGGTCGGCGGTGATGACCACGCTGCGCACCTTGGCGCCGGTGAAGTTGGGGACCTCGGTGATCTCCTTCACCACCCCCGCCACCGAGGAGTGCACGGGGGCGGAGACGAAGGCTTCCGTGGCCCCGATCTTCTGGCCCACCTCCACGCGGTCGCCCTCCTTGACCAGGGGCTCGTTGGGGGCCCCGATGTGCTGCTGCAGGGGGATGATGACCTCTTTGGGCACCGGGGCGCGCTTGATGGCCTTGCCCGAGGCCAACTCCTTGTTGTAGGGGGGATGGATGCCTCCCTTGAAGGTCTTTGCCTCCGCCATCTCACTCACCTCCCTGGGCGCGCTCGAGGCCCTCGTTGCGCTTGTTGATCACGTAGCCCACGCCGGCAGCCGCCACCAGTCCCACCAGGGCCAGCCCTCCCCAGGGGGCGCCGGGCTTGACCAGGGTCTCCCACACCGTGACCCCGGCGGGCACGGAGGGCTTCTCCGGCAGGCCGTAGCGGGCGGGCTCGTCCTCCAGCACGTAGATGTAGTGGAGGCCTCCCACCTGGTCCAGGCCGTAGATGCGGGCCTTTTCCTTTTTGCGCTCCGCCTTGAGGAAGGCCACCCTCTCCTCGGCCTTCTTCGCCATCTCCTCGCGGGCGCCGAAGTCCAGGGCCCCGGAGGTGCAGGTCTGCACGCAGGCGGGGCGGTTGCGGGAAGGCACCGGGTCGGGAGCCTTGGCGAGGTCCGGGGAGGCCTGCTCGGGGGTGGGGAAGGCCTCGGGGTCCTGGGTGATGCGGTCGAAGCAGAGCACGCAGCGGCCGATGGCCTTCTCGGCCTCGTCGTAGCGGCAGGCCTGGAAGGGGCAGGTGGCCACGCAGTAGTTGCAGCCTATGCACTGCTTGGGGTCGGTGCGCACCAGCCAGGCCTCGGGGTCGTCCGCCGAGACCTTGTACTTCTTGGTGGCCCCGGAGGGGCAGACCTTGACGCAGGTGGCGTCGGTGCAGTGCATGCACTGGTACTTGGTGAAGTACCAGTAGAGCTCGTCGTCGGAGGCCGGGCGCTTCTCGGGCTCGTTGAAGAGGATGCGCATCCAGCACTGGGCGGTGAGTTCGAGAGGGTTCTCATAGGTGCCCTCGTTGTCCGTCCTGGTGTAGGTGCGCTGGTTCCAGTTCTTGCAGGCTACCTGGCAGGCCCGGCACCCCGTGCACTTGCTGGCGTCGAAGAGGATCGCCTTGTCCGTCGGGTTAGCCATATCACTTCACCTTCCTTAGGTTCACCAGGAACGCTTTCGACTCGGGGATGGTGGTGTTGGCATCGCCCACATGGGGTGTGAGCTGGTTGGCGGCGTAGTTCTTCTTGGAGATGCCGTTCCTCTCCGGGCCGCCGGGGAAGAGGCCGATGTAGCCATAATGCCAGGTCATCCCCACGATATGGACTTTCCTGGTGTTTCCATTGTCCCCGATCTCCAGCGGCAGCGGCTTGAGGCGGGTGGTGACCACCGCCACCCCCTGCACCTTGCCGCGCAGGCTTTCCACCTCCACCAGGTCACCCTTCTTGATCCCCAGCTCCTCGGCGAGCTCCACCGAGATCTCCACGAAGTGCTCGGGCATGGCCTCTCCCAGCCAGGAGTTGTTGCGGGTCATCTGGCCCGCCTGCCAGTGCTCGGTGACGCGGTAGGTGGTGCCGATGTAGGGGAACCTCGGGTCTCCGACCTCAGCGAAGCCCCA
>JACVJG010000108.1 GCA_015711875.1 Candidatus Solincola jinzensis
ATCTTACTTGCCGAGACGGAGATATGGAGGCGGAGCTGGCTGCCGCCTTCACGCGCTTTCTGCGAGGAGGAAGGTTCATCCTGGGCCCCGAGGTCTCCGCTTTCGAGGAGGAATTCGCATCCTACTGCGGGGTAAGGCATGCGGTGGGAGTGGCCTCGGGCACGGACGCCATCGTGCTCGCCCTCAAGGCCCTGGGCATATCCCCGGGAGACGAGGTGATAACGCCGGCTCTCTCCGCTCCTCCCACCGCCGTGGCCGTGACCCTCGCTGGCGGGCGCCCGGTCTTCGTGGACATCGACCCCACCAGCCGCTGCATCGACCCCCGCGAGGTGGAAAAAGCCATGGGCGCCCGCACGCGTTTTCTGCTGGCGGTGCATATATACGGACGCCTTGCGGACATGGAAGTCCTTTCCAGGACTGCACACGAGCTCGGACTGCAGTTGGTTGAGGACTGCGCCCAGGCCCACGGTGCCCGGGTAGACGGAAGATCAGGAGGCCACTGGGGGCAAGCGGGATGCTATAGCTTCTACCCCACTAAGAACCTGGGAGCCTACGGAGACGGGGGCGCGGTGATAACCGGGGACGCCGAGCTGGCGAAACGGCTGCGCTCTTTGCGGGATTACGGGCGTATAGACCGCGACAGGTTGGAGGAAATCGGCATGAACAGCCGGCTCGACGAGCTGCAGGCGGCTTTTCTGCGCGTGAAGTTGCGGCGGTTGGAGTCATGGAACCGCCGTCGCCGGGAGCTGGCGCTCCGTTACCAGGAGGGGCTGGGGGACCTTCCCCTCGACCTCCCGTCATGGGACGGGGGCGAGGGCCATTGCTTCCATCTCTGGGTGGCGGGCTGCGACAGGCGCGACGCGCTACGCGCGTACCTGGCGGAAAAAGGCGTCGAGACCGCGGTGCATTATCCCCTTCCCCTGCACTTTCAGAAACCCTACCTGGTGGGCGGCAGGCCTGCTTTCTCCTGCCCCAATGCGGAACGTTTCTGCGCTCGCGCCATCTCCCTACCTCTCCACCCTTTCCTCTCCGACCGCCAGCAGGAGGCGGTCATCTCCGCCGTGAGAGGCTTTTATCGTCGCAGTTGAGGGGGCGATGCCGTGGCGGTGGATCATAAATAGGTTGTGAGCCGCTTGCAGTCCATCTTGCGCGGCTGCGTCTCACCGCGCGAGGCGTATCCTACCGGTACGAGGGCGAGAGGCCTTATATCCCTGGCCAGGCGTAACGCCCGCGCCACTTCCTCCTCCCGGAAAGCCCCGACCCAGCACGCGCCCAGCCCCAGCGCGGTGGCGCACAAGAGCAGGTTCTGCGTGGCCGCCGCGGTATCCTGCACGGCATAGAGCTCCACCCCGCGCCTTCCGTACGAGGCCGCGTGAGCGGCCAGGTCGGCGCACACCACGATGACCACGGGAGCCGCCGCCACGAAGGACTGGCCCAGCGCCGCCTCGGCCAGCCGCTCCCTCAGCCTCGCGTCGCGCACCACCACGAAGCGCCAAGGCTGCACGTTGCCGGCGGAGGGCGCCAGGCAGGCACATCGCAGGAGTTCCTCCACCAGCTCCTCCGCCACCTCCCTGCGGGTATCGAAGGAGCGTACGCTGCGCCTTTTCTCCATTGCCTCGAACACGTCCATTCCCCTCACCCCTCATGCCAGGTCAGCGTGGGCCGGTATGCCCGCCACACCCTCCGCGTGCAAAACCGCGTTGCGCACCGCTTTCGCCATGAGCGCCGCCCCCATTACGCCCACTGCGTCTGCAGCCGCCTCCACCTCCCCGGTGGCGGCCGCGAACACCAGGTCGCCATCGAGCTTGGTATGGCTCGGGGAGATGGCCCTGGCGAGGCCGTTATGTCCCCTCTGTGCCAGCCAGTTGGCGTCCGTCTTGCTGAGGCGGGCATTGGTCACTATGACCCCCAACGTCGTATTGGTGAGGGGTGGGGCGTTCCCGCCCGCCAAAGCCGTCTCGATGCACGCCTCCGTGCACGCGAAACCGCCCTCGGGCAGGCGAGCTCCCGCCAGTATCCTCCCTTCCTCGTCCACCACGTCTCCGAAGGCGTTGACCACCGCCATGGCCAGGATCTTCAGGTCGCCGCACTCCAGAAAAGCGGTTCCCAAACCGCTCTTGGTGGCGTTGGCGGGGCCGAGCATCATCCCCACCGTGGCCCCCATGCCCGCCCCCACGTTTCCCTGTCGTGCCAGATCCTCGCTCGCATCCAGGCAGGCGCGGTAACCCATTTCGGCGTCTGGCCTTGCCCCCGGGTCTCCCACCGCAAGATCGAAGATCACCGCCGCGGGAACGATGGGCACGCGCGCCACCCCGGTATCGAAGCCTATTCCCTGCTCCTCAAGAAATCTCATTACCCCCGTCGCCGCCGCCAACCCGAAGGCGCTGCCGCCTGAGAGCACGAAAGCGTGCACCTCCTCCACCAGGTTGACGGGGTTGAGGAGGTCGGTCTCCCGCGTGCCCGGCGCGCCTCCCCTCACATCCACCCCGCCTCGAGAGCCCGGCGGAAGCAGCACCACCGTGCAACCCGTGAGCCCGTTTTCATCCTGCGCGTGCCCCACCCTGACCCCGGCGATCCTGAAATCAGCCATGCAACCCTCCTTGCGTCAACAAACGCGGACCTGGGCCGGCAACAACCAGGCATGCCCCGCGTCCCATCCCGCGCCTCGCGGCGTCAGAGATCTACGCGTCGCGATAGACGCGAGAAAGCAACCATAGATGCTTTCGCCCCATCCTGATCTTTGCCCTGGACACCCCCTAACGCGCCTGCCGAGCGCGAAGCCGCGACAACCATGGCCCTCCCAGCCACTAGTCCGCGTAAAGGACCAGGTCCCTCGCGAACCTCAGGGCGTCTTCCCTGCTCTTCAGCGCTCCCTCCATCTGGGCTACGCGCACTTCCTTCAGGATCTCGCCGATAAGGGGGCCCTCCGTGAGGTTGAGCTCACGGATGAGGTCCCGTCCCATGATCAAGGGGGGCGTATCCTTTTCGCGGCGGTGCTCGTCCAGTAAGACTTGGCAGAACTCCACGTAACGTCGCAGCTTCCCCGGGGTGGACAAGGGACCCCGGGTGGCATAGCGGTCCGCGGTGGACAACAGCACCACGTCGATCAGCTCCTCGCCCAGACGGGCGAGGAGGCGGCGCAAATGCCTACGGGTGGGCGAGTCCGATATGGCCAACCCTATATCCATGTGTTCCGCCACCACGTTGACGATATAGTCCCCCGCCTTGCGTGAAAGCCTCAAGCGCTCCACCAGCTCCACCGCCGCCTCGCGGCTGTGCTTCTGGTGGGAATAGAAATGGATGCGGCCGGAGGCATCGCGAGACATGGTCTCCGCCTTGCCAGCGTCATGGTAAAGAGCCGCGAGCCTGAGGAAAGCCTTGCGCGGGTATAGATCCTGCAGCGGCTCTTCCATGCGTTCCCGGATAAGATCGGCGTGTCCGGGAAACACCTCCCCGGGATCGCAGATCATGCGGTCCAGCTCCTCCAGGGTGAGCAGGGTGTGCGACCACACATCCAGGTGATGGTACGCGTTCTGCTCCAGTCCCACCAGGGGGACGAGGTGCGGGAACACGTATTGCAGGAGACCCGTGGCCTCGAGATCGGCGAAGATGGGCGCGGTGTCCGTCACGAACAGCGTCTCCAGCAACTCCACCGCCACCCTCTCTCCGGGCGCCCTGGTTACTAGAGGAGCGTATTTCTTCATGTGATTGAGGGTGCGCTCCTCGTATTCCAGGTCCAAGACGTGCCGGAAGCGCATTGCCCGTATCAGGCGCACGGGGTCCATGAGAAAGGACTCGTTGGAGCATTCCCGCAAAATGCCTCGGGAAAGGTCACGCCATCCGTAATGCTTGTCCACCAGGTCACGCGGCAACCGCAGCTCACCCGCCGCCAGCCTCTCGACGTCCAGGGCCATGGCGTTGACGGTGAAGTCACGGTAGGAGAGATCCTCCTCGACGCTCATCCCCCTGAGGGGAGAGAAATCTATGGTCCGCCTGACCGCGGCGCCATCCTCCACCACAACGCGATAGGCTTTCTCCTCCTCATGCAGGACAAACGCTTTGCCTCCGAAGCGTTCCGCCACCTCATGCGCCACCCCCTGGGGATCGACGGAAGATATGAAATCGATATCCGCGGGCGGCGCCCCAAGGAAAAAATCCCTGAGATAACCTCCCACCAAGTACAACTCCCCGCGCCGCCGGGAGGCCAGGAAAGGTATGAGCGCGCCCATCAGGGGGTCCGCCTTTTCCAGGCTGCGCAGGTCCAGGGTGGTGGGGAGGGATCGCAAGCTCTCTCCTTCTTTGTCCGCATGGCGCAACGCCTATCCGCGCCAACATTATAAACCATGTCCGGACACCCGAGGCCGGCCGCCGCGCAATGAGCCGGGAAAAGAGCGTCCCGCACGGACCACCCGACCACCCATCAGCAAAGACGGCTCGCCCGGTCCCGCGCTTTGCGGCGATCACGGCTGGCGGGAGATGGCCGTGTGGAACTCGGGGCCGGTCGCGCCCGCAAACAGCGCTCGAGTATCACGCGTGGCCCGGTTTCCGCCAGGGCTTCTACCCGCGCCCGCAATAAGTCGCTGCCCCCCAAGCCGGCAGGAAGCATGCCCTCATCACCCGGGCTCTTATCACGTGTTCATGGGTATGCTTTTGAAAAAGCGGGTTATGCAAAGCTTTTGAGCTTTTCTCACCATGCAAGAGCAGGCAGGGAAAAGGGGCCCTTCACCGCCCGGCACCACCGCTCTGCAGCGTTGCGTCAAGCCGGCTCTCAGTCCCGCGTCCAATATACGCGGGCGAAATCGGAATGGTGTTGCCACTGGATGTCCAGGCGTCCGGAATAGGCTTTCTCGAATTCCTTACCCAGCCTTTCCGCCAGGACACGGTCGGTGGTCTCTATGATGATCTCGTTTTTCTTCTCCTCTATATGGTAGATGCGCGCGGCGATATTCTTGCGCAGCTTCTTCTGGGCCACGCTGCGTATGAGGTTCTTTACCTCCTCGCGGTGCTTGTCCACGAAGTCCCCCCTGAGATAGACCACGCCGTCCACCTGTCCACGCGCCACCCTTTCGCATCCCGGGCAGAGATGTTTCTCCCACCCGTTGCCCTTCATGGCCTTTTCGCGTACAGGCTCGTTGAAATCCCATTTTTGATCGATGCAAACGGCGTAGCAGGACGGGCATATCTTCATGTCTCCGAACCTCCTTGGGGCTCCGCGCCTACATGACTTGCAGCCAGCAATGCCATTATCTTCTCATAGACCACCCCCGCGCACTCATCACGGTTGGAAACGCTCAAGGTGTACAGGCAGACATCATCCCTCGCCAACAGATCGCGCGTCAAAGGATCCCTTTTCGCATGGACGGTGGCGAGCAGGGGAAGTCGGGAATCGAAAAGCGCCGGAAGGAGGGCGCGAAAGGAATGCGAGCAAAGCTCCATGCGACCTATCTCGTCGATCACCAGCAGGTCCACGGCCTCATACGCACTATTCAGAGATGCAAAGGCCACCTTCTCGAAGGCCTCCGTGTCGACGCCGTATTTTCCCACCCGTGGACCGCCGCGCCTGCCCACATGCGCCAGGACCGCAACGCCTCCCTCGAGGCCCCGGACCCTGAAACCGACCCTCGACGGTCCCTCCCTCATCTCCTCGGTCACGAAGCCCCCCGCCTTGAACCCCGCGGCGACCACCCTTCGCACCACCTCGAGCACCAGGGTGGTCTTGCCGCTGCCAGGTCGCCCGGTGACCAGGACGTTGCGGGCGGTGTCCTCCCCCAGTCGCGCGCTCAAGCCCCCCATGATTTGGCCATCCCTTCTTGAGCGTGCCGCTATATCCCCGGGGGGAATGGCAGGAGATCACGCACGACTCCCATATAATGAATCTACCCCCCTTGCGTTCATGTAAACGGCAGCAGTCATGTCAACAGAACGCCCCGTTCCATCCACGCGCGGCGCCGGGGTTTCTCCCTCATCCCCGCGTGACCTAGATATGCAGGTAACGTCAGAGGTAGTGTCTGGGCACTCGTTTTCCGATATCACACACCACCTCATAGTTTATGGTCCCCAACTCCGCGGCCATGCGCTCCACACCCACCGCTTCCTCGCCGTGACCTCCCACCACCGTCACCTCCTGCCCGGGCTCGTAACGGTCCTCCCCCAGGTCCACCATACAGAGGTCCATGCAGATGGTCCCCACTTGCGGGTACTTCTTTCCGGCTATGAGCACCTCCCAGCGCCCCGAGAGGGCGCGGCTCAAACCATCTGCATAACCCACGGGGAGAACGGCGATCCAGGCATCCCTCTGGCAACGGTACTTCAACCCGTAACTGATCCCCTCCCCGGCTTTTACCCGCAGCACGTGGCATATGCGCGTGCGCAGCGAGAGCGCCGGCCTCAGTTCGACCTTTTCCCGGTAGGCCTCGCCCGGAAGCAGGCCGTACATGGCGATGCCCAGGCGGATCATGTCCAGCCTGAGCTGGGGCATGGCCACCGCCGCCCCAGAGGCCGCGGCATGGCGCAAAGGCACGCGCAGCCCTTTCTCCTCCAGCCTTTGCAGCACTTGCGCGAAGACCTCTCCCTGGTAGCGGTTGAAGGGATGGTCGGGATCGGAAGCCATGGCCAGGTGCGTGTATACCCCCTCGAGGAAAAGCCCAGGGGTGGAGGACAGCTCCTCCGCCAGCGCGAGTGCCTCCTCGGGGGCGACGCCCACGCGGTGCATGCCGGTGTCCACCTTGAGGTGCACCGGAACGGTCGCGCTCGCCAAGGCGGCGGCGCGCGCCAGTTCCCGCGCATACTCTCGCGTGTACACTGTGGGGGTGAGGGAAAGTTCCACCACCCTATGCGCCGCCTCCGGCGGCGGCTCGAAAAGAAGGTGTATAGGCTCCCTGAATCCCGCTTCCCTTAACTCTTCCCCCTCCTCCACCAGAGCCACCCCCAGCCTGGTGGCGCCAGCCTGAAGGGCGGCGCGCGCCGTTTCCACCGCCCCATGCCCGTAACCATCGGCCTTGACCACCGCCATGACCTCGCGTCCTGGGTCCATCATCCTGACGAAAAGACCCACGTTATGGCGGATGCATTCCAGGTCGATCTCAGCGCGCGTGGGCCTCCAGCCCTTTACTTCCGTCAACCTCCCCACCCCGATTCGCCTTTTTCAGCCTCCAGTCAGGGTCCTCAGGATGTCTGCACGCGTGATCACCCCCTGCAAGCGCCCATCCTCCAGCACCAGCACGTACTCCAGATCCTTATCCACCATCAGGGTGGCCACTTCCTCCACGCTGCTCAGAGGGCTCACGGCATGAAAGTCCTTTTCCATCACCTCACGCGCGGTGGCCCCGACCGCCTGGCGCAGCTCCTTCTCAAAGCGCTTCAGGGAGGTGGGCAACATGATATAGCTTTCCAGGAAATGGATGAAGGTGGGAAAATGCACCCTGGCGTCCTGGTGCACCAGGTCCTCCTCATCCACCACTCCCAGCACCACCCCCTCCTCGTCAACCACCGGCAGGCAACGGATGCGGTTCTCCACCATCACCTGCGCCATTTCCTTGACGGTGGCCTCGAGGCCCACGGTTATGACCTCCCCGCTCATGATATCTCGCGCCGCTCTCACTTCCCGCACCCCTTTCGCCTTCCCTCAACAGCCCCGTCAGCGCCAGGGGGAGATGGGAGACGATATCGCCCGCCAGCATGCCCACCTCTCCCGTCATGTGCGCCGTCTTATCCTTCCCGCACCCCTTTCGCCTTCCCTCAACAGCCCCGTCAGCGCCAGGGGGAGATGGGAGACGATATCGCCCGCCAGCATGCCCACCTCTCCCGTCATGTGCGCCGTCTTATCCTTCCCGCACCCCT
>JACVJG010000109.1 GCA_015711875.1 Candidatus Solincola jinzensis
GCACCTCGCCTTCGTAGGTGCCCGCGATGATCTCCTCCGCAGCGCGGTTGAGCTCCTCGATGGGCCGGGCCACATACTTGCGGGTGAAATAGCGCAGCCCAAAGGTGGTGATCAATAAGCTGAAGGCAACCGCAATGGCCGAGACCACCGCGAGCCTGGCGATGAGGTTGTTTCTCTGGTCCTCGAAATAGCTCTCCACCGCGGCCATCTCGGCCGTGCGGTCCGACACTATGTTCACCTGGAACTCTTCCAAGCCCACCACGCTGAGATCGATGGGGTAGAAAAAGGAGATGAAGGTGCCTTCCCGGTCACCGAAGCGGTCAAGCACCTGATAATCGCCGGAAGGTCCCGAGGTCGGCATCTTCTCCGCATCGATCTCCACTCCCTTCAGGGCTCGATATGAGACCAGCTTTCCGCCTCTGATCACCCCTATGTACTCGATGGGATAGAAATTGATGGCGAAGTCCCCGATGAAGTCGTAAAAAACCTCCCAGTCGCCTCCCAGGATCTTATATATCACCTCCTGGTTGAACATGCCGACCATGCGGGTATCGTCGGTCATCCTCGTGATGTTCTCCCCGATTTCGGCCAGCGCGAGCACCGATTGCTCGATCACCAGCTCTTTGTCTCGCTCGATGTTGCGATTGGTGGTCAGTATGACGTCAACCATGAAATAGGCGATGGTGGCGAGCACCAGCGCGAGCGTCACCGCGGAGACCGCCAGCATGAGCTTGCGCATCTCCCTGCCAGTCTTTGCCTTCATATCCATCCCCCCTCGCCAGGTCGGAAAAAGTTACCTGTCGTTCACCTGTACAAGTATCGTCCCACGATGTAATAAACTTGAAATATTACCATGCAATACCATAGATTGCCGTTTTCTCGTGAGTTAGAGAAATAATCCCCAAAACATGCCTCTAGCCGGCGCGTAAACCAGCCGGATGGCGACATGGGTGTTGGCTATCCGTAGTGGCCTTGTGTTGCGATGCGCTTGCTTGCCGTGGAAGAGATGAACACCCCGTTTGAATATCGCACGGACAACGGTCGCCTTGCTTTGTACGTTTAAACATCGGGGCACCACTAGGTCTCGCTCAAGGATAAATAGGCGTCTAAGAGCGAAGGTTATACAATGGCGGTGAGCAGATGTCGAGCCGCATACATGCCTGGCCTTGGCCCGGCGGCGCCATGGAGGAGGTTGGCCTCGATGAAAGGTGGAGGCTATACGGGAAACATGCTGACCATAGACCTGGGACGTCTAGAATCCTCCATCTCTATGTATCCCGAGGAATACGCGGATCACTATCTCGGCGGCTTCGGTGTCAACAACCGCCTTTTCCTGGAGCGCTCACGCCCGGGGACCGATCCCCTTGACCCCGGCAACCCTCTGGTATTGGGCGCTGGCCCCCTGGTGGGAACCGCCGTACCGGGGACCTCCAGGGTGATGGCCAACGCGCGTGTGCCCCTCACGGGCGCGGTGGCCTCGGCCAGCGGAAGCATGGGGCTGGGGGTGCAAATGAAGCGGGGCGGGCTCGATCACATCGTACTGTTGGGAAAGGCTTCCGAGCCGACCATTATACGTATAGAGGACGGACACGCGGAGTTCATCTCCGCCGCCTCATTTTGGGGGAAGGGCATCCTCGAAACCACCAGGGCCTTAAGGCAGGCCTACCCCGGCTCCTCGGTGCTCGCCATAGGTCCGGCGGGAGAGAACCTCGTCCACCTCTCCCTGGCCATGATCGACGCCTGCGCAACCCTGGGCAGAGGCGGCCTCGCGGCGGTCCTGGGCTCCAAGAACGTCAAGGCGGTGGTGGTTAAGGGTTCCGGCGTGTTGAAGGTGGCTGACCCCAAGCGCCTCAAGGAGCTGCTGCGTGGGCTTCACGAACGCCAGGCGCGCTGGGACATGCGCAAGGCAGCGCTGGAGTTGGGCATGATCGGGGCTTGGCCCATGTACGCTAACCAGCTCATGCCCTATGGCGCTGGCGAGGATGACCTGCGCGAGATGACGGAGCGTTTCGGTCCCGGCGCCTACCTGAAGCTCAAGAAGCGCAGGATTGCCTGCCCCTCGTGTTTCCTCGCGGACAAGGACGAACTCCAGCTTCCGTCCACGGGTGAAAGCGTCTATTCCACCTCCTTCCTCAACGCTGCCATTATCGGCTGCGCCCTGGGGATGAAAGACGCCGAGGAGGCTGCCTCTACCCTGGCGATGCTCGACGACCTGGGGCTGGATTTCATGACCCTGAGCTGGCAGGCCGCTTACCTGCTGGAGCTTCACGAGCACGGCCTGCTGGAAACCGGTGACGCGGAGGGCATCCCTCTATCAAGGGGGGCCGGGATCCTGCGTGAGCTTGCCGTAAGGGTAACGCGGCGCAAAGGCGAGATAGGGGAGGCGCTGGCGCGGGGATGGCGCGGGGCCTTTGAGCTCTTCGGCGAGGATACCCGACGCTTTACCATGCTGGTGCGCGACCAGGACTGCCTTTACGACCCCCGCGTCAGCGGGCTGGGGACCATGGAATTCGAGCAGATCGTGTCGCCGCGCGGACCGACCTCGGCCAGCGCTGGCTCCGCCACCTATGTGCCCGGACTGCCATTGGATGACCTGCGGCGCCTTACCCAGAGGATGGGGGTAGGCGAGGGTGCGCTGGACCGCATCTTCTCACCGCCCTGGGGCATGAACGTGGGGAGGCTGACGCGCTATTCCGAGGACTGGTTCAGCCTGTTCTCCAGCCTTGGCATCTGCAACCGCTTCCAGATCAACCGCTTCTACCACGCTGCGCTCATCCGTGACCTGCTGGCGGCGGTGACCGGGGTGGAGATGGAGACGGAGGAGATGATGAACAAGGCGGCGGCGGGCTTCGAGCTCTACCGGGAGCTGAGCGCGCGCGAGGGCCTGGGGAGGGAAAAAGACATTCCGCCGGAAGCCTGGTTCGAGGATAGCCCGCTCTGGGGCCGGGGCGGGAGGTTGAGGGATTACTTCGGAAACCCGCTCAGCCGAGAGGACGTAATAACCCTTTTGAGCGATTACTACGACGAGAGGAGCAGGTAATATGCGCTCTGCGCGCCTTTGGCTTCCGGCCATGGCGTGAAACGGGATGAGGGCGGGGCGGAAAGAGGAAAGCTGGTGCTGGAGACGGGCGTGAGCGCGATGTTTTCGGTGGACAGAGAATACATGTCGCTGGCTCTTGAGGAGGCGCGCATGGCGGCGGCCGAAGGGGAGGTCCCCGTGGGGGCGGTGCTGGTGAAGGAGGGAAAGGTGATCGCCAGCACCCACAACCGCAGGGAGGCCACGGGGAACCCCCTTGACCATGCCGAGATACTGGCCCTGGTGGAGGGAGCGCGTAGGCTCGGGAACTGGCGCCTGGAAGGAACTACCATGTACGTGACCCTCGAGCCTTGCCCAATGTGCGCGGGTGCCATGGTGCAGGCGCGGGTGGCGAGGTTGGTGTTCGGGGCGCGCGACATAAAACTGGGAGCCGCGGGCAGCCGCTATAATCTCGTGCACGACGAGACCACCCATCACCGCCTGGAGGTGACCGACGGCATCCTGGAGGAGGAATGCCTGGAGGTGTTGCGCGGTTTCTTCGAGGCCAGGCGCAATGGTGGCAGGCGGACTGAGTGAGCATCATCGCGCCTTCGTGCGGTAACGGCGCGATAATGACCGGCAACGGCCTCTCTCCGCTCTCGATATGTTTCCCGCCGCCTCTGTCGCCGTTGCCCTTGCGCCGCTATAATGTTGGTGCGCGGAGAGGTGCCAGAGCGGACGAATGGGGCGGTCTCGAAAACCGTTGAGCCCTTCGCGGGGCTCCGTGGGTTCGAATCCCACCCTCTCCGCCATCCTCAGGGGCTATGGCCGCAACTCATACACGCCCGCGGCTCAGAGCCTGCCACCGGCTTTGCCTCTCCTCCGTCGCTCCACCATCACGCAGAGGTCGTGAAGGGCCTTGATGCCCTTCTCCGCGCAGAAACTGATGGCCTGGGGGGATTCCGCCCCCGGTTGCATCCAGGCCTTGTCTATGCCCAGGGCGGCCATTTCCCGCAGCGTCTTCTCGGTTACGGCGGGTGGGCAGACGAACTCCACCACCTCGGGCTTTTCGGGCAGGGACGCCAGGTCGGGATAACACCTGTCGCCGAAGATGTCGTCGTATAGCGGGTTGACGGCGTATACTTTGTAGCCGCCCTCCTTGAGGTCGCGGTATACCCTATATCCGTATTTCCCCGTGTCGGTGGAAACCCCCACCACGGCGTAAACCCGCGCGGAGAGGAACTCCTCCACCAGTTCTCCCTGGTTGCCGAAATCGCTCATTTCCGTTCCTTTGCCGTGTCTCACTCCCGACATGAATATAGCATCTCCACCCCGGAGGAACGCGCCACTCCATGACGCTTTCTGAGCAAACCCCGCCTGTATCGCCCGGTGATATGCGGATTTCCGCCCGTGGGGCACGCGCCACTCCATGATGCCTGCCGGGATGGTCGGTAGCATGGAAGGGTATATCTCCGTCCGGGCGTCAGGGATCGCGCTCGGAACCCCGGAGGCGACCCGCAAGCTTGAGATGTCGCGAACACGGCCGCACGCCATTCTCTGGAGAGCCTATTCCGAGGCAGGGCGTTGGCTGCGCCGTCAGGGCGTACATCCCTGGCGCCTACGTTGACTATAATGACTTTGGGTTATATAATGACCATCAGTCATAAAAACGGGGGGTCGGCTTCGCGATATGGCGATCCAGATTGCGTAGTGGATAGTCGGCGTACCGGCACGCCATAACATCATGACTGCCATAGCCGCGGTTTTGAGGAGTGTTGCCTGCCTGCAAGGTTGACGTTAGTCGAGGCGGGGCACATGGCCTGAAAAAGGCGCCCTCGGACGCCGTTTCATGCGAGTGGCGCCGGGACTACCGGGCGGGTTCCATGGGCGTTGCTGAGAGAAGAGAGCGCGAGAAGCGGGAGCGCGTGAATACTATCATCCTGGCCGCGAGGGATATCTTCTTCGAGAAGGGATACCGCGCCACCATGGATGAGATAGCGGAGCGCGCCGAGCTCTCCAAAGGCACCCTCTATCTTTATTTCAGGAGCAAGGACGAGCTCTATATATCCGTCATCCTGGAAGGTTTCCATCTCCTGGAAGACCGCCTCAGAAGGGTGCTTAAGCGCGCCAAAGGGGCCGAGAGCCGCGTGAGAGCGGTCTATTACGCTTTCATAGACCACTGTCTCGAGAACAAGGCCTATTTCCGCACCACCCAGTATTTCCTCACCGAGGACGCGCGGGCCAATACCTCCCCGGACCTGGTGGAAACCATCAATCGCTCCACTGGTGAGCTCATGCAGTACGGCGTGAGGGTGATCCGTGAAGGAGTGGAGAAAGGGGTTTTCCGAAAGGACATCGACCCGGGCATAGTGGCCTTGGCGGTTTGGAGGATGGCGACGGGCATCCTCGACCTTGCGGTGCTGGAGAGCGATGTCGTGGGGGGCAAAAGGCCTTACCAGGAGGTCTTCGATACCGCCATAGAACTGGTGCTGAAAGGGATAAGAGCCGGCTGAGCGCGAGAGCGGCGCCGGCAGGAAAAACACGGAGGTGATGGCATTGGCGCTCGATCCCGCGGAGGTGTTCAAGGTCATGCGCTGCGCCTGGCGCCACGGGGTGCTGGACAAGTTCATGGCCATCCAGGGGGAGGCCCTGGAGGGGGTGATGGCGGACACGGGCATGAACATGGGCGACCTGCTGAACCGCCTGGACGAGGCGAAGCCGGAGACGGTGGCCAGGGTGGACCGCCTGCTGGAGCGCGCCGGCCCCTTGATGAAGCACCTGGACAACGACCGCCTCATGGGTATCGTCTCCCGCCTGCTGGACCTCTCCTTGGTGAGAAAGGCGATGGTGGCGGGCATGCGGGCCAACATGGCCCGGGCGGCCACCGGCGCCCCCCGACCCTCCCTCAGAGAGCGGGTGGCGGCGCTTGCGGGCAGGACGGCCTGAGGGAGGTGCGGAGATGATCGCGCGGGACATAAGGGAAAAGCTCTCCGCCATCGTGGGGGCGGAGGACGTCTCGGAGGACGAGGCCCTCCTCTCCACCTGGCGGAGCGGGGGACGGAAAGCGGCCCCGGCGGGCAGGACGGCCTGAGGGAGGTGCGGAGATGATCGCGCGGGACATAAGGGAAAAGCTCTCCGCCATCGTGGGGGCGGAGGACGTCTCGGAGGACGAGGCCCTCCTCTCCACCTGGCGCGCCGGGGGAGCGGTCGAGGGAGGGAAGCCCCTGCTCGCGGTGCGCCCCTCCTCCACCGCCGAGGTGCGCGCGCTCATAAAGCTCGCCCGGGCCGAGAAGCTCAACCTGGTCTTTACCTCCTCCGCCCCTCCCCGACTGCGGGGCGACTCCGTGCCCTCTGGCGAGGGGATCATGGTGGACATGTCCGCCATGGACAGGATCGTGCGCCTGGACCGGCGCAACAAGGTGGCCTTGATCGAGCCCGGGGTGACCTTCGAGCGCCTCATCCCCGAGGTGGACAAGGCGGGCCTCAAGGCGCTTCTGCCCCTGCGCCCCAAGCGGGGGAAGTCCGTGCTCGCCTCCGCCCTGGAGCGCGAGCCCATCCTCATCCCCAAGTACCACTGGGACATGACCGACCCCATGCTCTGCACCGAGCTGGTCTTCGGCACCGGCGACCTCTTCAGAACCGGGTCGGCCGCCGGCCCCGGGTCCCTGGAGCAGCAGTGGGCCGCCGGAGGGGCCCAGAAGAACCCCATGGGTCCCGCCCAGACCGACTTCGTGAGGGTGGTGCAGGGGGCCCAGGGCACCATGGCCGCGGTCACCTGGTGCACCTTGAAGCTGGAGATAAAGCCCAGCATCCATAGGATATGGTTCGCCCCCGACGCCAAGCTCTCCCGCCTCTCGGAGTTCACCTACCGCTCCCTGCGCCCCAAACTGGGGGACGAGTGGCTGATCCTCAACTCCTACGCCCTGGCCTCCCTCATCAGCGAGAGGGGCGCCGAGGAGGTGGACGAGCTGGCGCAAAGGCAGGCCCCCTGGACATGCGTCTACGGGGTCTCGGGATATGAGTACCTGCCGGAAGAGCGGGTGGCCTACCAGGAAAAGGACCTCTCACGCCACGCCCAGTTCGCCGGGGTGGCCCCCGTGCCCGAGGTGCCGGGGTGCTCCTGGCGCCGCATGGAGCGCCTCCTCTCCTCCCCCTGCGGGGATCCCTACTACAAGACGCTGCCCCGGGGCGATTTCTTGGACATCTTCTTCCTCACCACCTTGGACAGGGTGCCCTCCTTCCTGGAGGTCATGGAGGCCGAGGCGGAGCGCTTCTCCTATCCCGCCCAGAGGATCGGGGTCTACATCCAGCCCATCCAGCAGGGAAGGAACGTGCATCTCGAGTTCACCCTCTACTTCCGGCCCACGGACCGCGAGAAGGCCCTCGAGCTCTTCCTCTCCGCCTCCCGTGCGCTTTCCGAGGCGGGGGCCTTCTTCTCCCGCCCCTACGGCCCCTGGTCCGAGCTCGCCTACGCCCGCTGCCCGGACACCGTTTCCGCCCTGCGCAAGGTCAAGGGCATACTGGACCCCGACGGGGTGCTCAACCGCGGCAAGCTGTGCTTCCAGCCCCAGGAGGTGGGCTGAGATGGCGGCATGGCACGCGCATGGCCGCAAGGCCTCCCCTCCCATGCTCGCCCCGGGGGAGGGAGCAAGCCAGGCCCCCAGCCCCAGGAGGTGGGCTGAGATGATGGCGGCATGGCACGCGCATGGCCGCAAGGCCTCCCCTCCCATGCTCGCCCCGGGGGAGGGAGCAAGCCAGGCCCCCGGCCCCAGGAGG
>MU158542.1:0-7227 GCA_015711875.1 Candidatus Solincola jinzensis
CTGGAGGGCGAGCTGGCGACGGGCAAGTATGAAGCCTACCTGGATATCGCCGGGTGCATGGGGTTCTGCTTCCGCGAGCCCATCGTCGAGGTCATGACCCCGGACGGCAGGTCCGTGGTCTACGGCGACCTCACCGCCAAGCGGGTGCCCCGGCTCCTGGAGGCGGTGGCGGCGGGCGAGGTCATCGAGGACTGGGTTGTGAGGCGCTCCGACGACCCCGCCGCCGGCGAGGGGGATTTCCTCGCCAACCAGCACCGCATCGTCCTGCGCAACTGCGGCAACATCAACCCCGAGAGCATCGAGGAGTACATCGCCGCCGGCGGTTACGAGGCGGCGCGGAAGGCGCTTACCTCCATGACCCCAGAGGAGCTCATAGACGAGGTCTCCAAGTCGGGCATCCGCGGCCGCGGCGGGGCGGGATTCCCCACCGGGACCAAATGGGGCTTCGCGCGCAAGGCCAAGGGCGACCAGAAGTACCTGGTGTGCAACGCCGACGAGGGCGACCCCGGGGCCTTCATGGACCGCAGCGTGCTGGAGGGCGACCCGCACTCGGTCATCGAGGGCATGATCATCGCCGGCTATGCCATCGGCGCCACCCAGGCCTACATCTACTGCCGTGCCGAGTACCCCCTGGCCCTTAAACGCCTGGAGATCGCCATCGCCGCCTGCCACGAGAAGGGTTTTCTCGGTAAGGGGATCTTCGGCACCGACTGGGATTTCGATATCAAGATCAAGAAGGGGGCGGGCGCCTTCGTCTGCGGCGAGGAGACGGCGCTCATCGCCTCCATAGAGGGCAAGCGGGGCATGCCGCGCCCGCGGCCGCCCTTCCCCGCCAACGAGGGGCTGTGGGGGAAGCCCACCAACATCAACAACGTGGAGACACTTGCCGCCATTCCCTGGATCATCGCCAACGGGGGCGACAGATACGCTGAGATAGGAACCGAGAAGAGCAAGGGGACCAAGGTCTTCTGCCTGGCGGGCAAGGTGCGCCGCAGCGGCCTGGCCGAGGTGCCCATGGGCTACACCCTGCGCCAGGTCATCTTCGACGTCGGAGGCGGGGTGCGCGAGGGCAAGGAGTTCAAGGCGGTGCAGATGGGAGGCCCCTCCGGGGGGTGCCTGCCCGCCAGCCTCCTGGACACCCCGGTGGACTACGAGGCCATAACCGCCACCGGCGCCATCATGGGCTCCGGGGGCATGATCGTCGCCGACTCCTCCACCTGCATGGTGGACCTGGCGCGCTACTTCCTCTCCTTCACCCAGGAGGAGAGCTGCGGCAAGTGCGTGCCCTGCCGCATAGGCACCAAACGCATGCTGGAGATCCTCACCCGCATCTGCGAGGGCAAGGGCGAGCCGGAGGATATCGAGCGGCTGGAGACCCTGGCCGGGGACATCAAGGCCGCCAGCCTGTGCGCCCTGGGCGGCACCGCCCCTAACCCCGTGCTCACCACCCTCAAATACTTCCGCAACGAGTACGAGGACCATATACTGCGCGGCAAGTGCACGGCGGGGGTGTGCCCGGCGCTGATCACGGTTTTCATCGACCAGGACACCTGCAGCGGATGCGGCGCCTGCGCCAAGGTCTGCCCGGTGGAGGCCATATCGGGGGAGAAGAAGCAGCCCCACGCCATCGACGCCGATAAGTGCATCCGGTGCAAGCTGTGTGTCAGCCGCTGCCCGGAGGAAGCCATATACACGGAGTGAGGAGGCCGGTATGGAGCAGGTACGATTGACCATAGACGGAAAAGAGGTCGTGACCACCTCGGACCGCACCATCCTGGAGGCGGCCAGGGAGGCGGGGGTACGCGTACCGAGCCTCTGTTACGAGGAGCGCATGGATCCCTATGGCGCCTGCCGCATCTGCCTGGTGGAGGTGGAGGGGGCGAGGGGACTCCTGCCGGCATGTTACACCAAGGTCACCGACGGCATGGTGGTGCGCACCGCCACCGACGACCTCATGCGCATCCGCCGCACCATCCTCGAGCTCATCCTCTCAGACCATCCCAAGGACTGTATGACCTGCGAGAGCACCGGCGATTGCGAGCTCCAGGACCTGGCCTACGAATACGGCGTGAAGGATACCCCTTACAAGGGCGAGGAGCACCATTACGAGGTGCTGGCCGACAATCCCCTCATCGAGCGCGACTACGACAAATGCATCCTCTGCGGGCGCTGCATCCGCATCTGCCGCGAGGTGCAGGGGGTGGGGGTATACGATTTCGTGAACCGCGGGTTCAAGGCCGTTCCGGGCATCCCCTACGGCAAGCCCATGACCGAGTCCCCCTGCGAGTTCTGCGGCCAGTGCGTGTCCACCTGCCCCACCGGGGCCATCATCTCCATCCCCTCCAAGGGCAAGGGGCGCTCCTGGCAGGTGAAGAAGGTGAGGACCACCTGCCCCTACTGCGGCTGCGGCTGCCAGTTAGACCTCCACGTGCGGGAAGGAACGATAGTCGAAGTATCCTCGCCGGTGATGGTGGGTCCGGGAGAGGGCAACCTGTGCGTGAAGGGTCGCTACGGATACGAGTTCGTGCATCACCCGGATCGCCTCACCCATCCCCTGGTGAGGAAAGGGGGTAAGGGGGGCGAGCTGGTCCCGGCCACCTGGGAGGAGGCCCTGGGAGCGGTGGCGAGCCGTATCCGCAAGGCCATGGACGACAAGGGGCCGGATTCCGTGGCCTTCCTCGCTTCCGCCCGTTGCACCAACGAGGAGAACTACCTCATGCAGAAACTGGCCCGGGCGGTGGTGGGCACCAATAACGTAGACCACTGCGCGCGTCTCTGCCATGCCTCCACCGTCGCGGGGCTGGCGATGAGCTTCGGAAGCGGCGCCATGACCAACTCCATCGACGATCTTGAGAAGGCTGACTGCATACTGGTAACCGGTTCCAACACCACGGAGGGTCACCCCATCATCGGCCTGCGCATCAAGCGGGCGGTGATGAGGAACGGCTGCAAGCTCATCGTCGCCGAGCCGCGCCACATACGCCTCTGCTATTACGCGCAGCAATGGATAAGGCAGAAGCCCGGCACCGACGTGGCCCTTTTCAACGCCATGATGAACGTCATCCTCTCCGAGGGGCTGGCGGACGAGGACTTCATCCGCGAGCGCACGGAGGGCTTCGAGGAGTTCAAAAAGACGGTGGAGCAGTACCCTCCCGAAAGGGCAGCGGAGATCTGCGGCGTGGACGCTGAGGAGATAAGGCGTGCCGCCCGCACCTTCGCCAGCGCGGAAAGGGCGGCCATCGTCTTCGCCATGGGCATCACCCAGCACACCACCGGGGTGGACAACGTCCTCACCCTGGCCAACCTGGCCATGCTCACCGGCAACCTGGGCAAGGAGGGCGCGGGGGTCAACCCCCTGCGCGGGCAGAACAACGTGCAGGGCGCCTGCGACATGGGCGGGCTTCCCAATGTCTTTCCCGGCTACCAGGCCGTATCCGACGCCGGCATGAGGGAGAAGTTCGAGCGGGCGTGGGGAGTGGACTACCTTCCCGGCAATCCCGGCCTCACGGTGACGGAGATCATGGATGCGGCCGCGAGGGGGGATGTGGAGGTTCTCTACATCATGGGCGAGAACCCCATGATATCCGACCCCGACATCTCGCATCTCAAGGAAGCCCTGGAAAAAGTGGATTTCCTGGTGGTGCAGGACATCTTCCTCACCGAGACCGCAGCTTACGCCGATGTGGTCCTGCCCTCGGCCTCCTTCGCGGAGAAGGAGGGCACCTTCACCAACACCGACCGGCGCGTGCAGAGGGTGCGCAAGGCGGTGGAGCCTCCGGGGGAGGCGCGGGAGGACTCCTGGATCATCGCCCAGGTGGCCGCGCGGTTGGGGTACGACATGGGGGACGTATCGGCGTCGCGGGTGATGGAGGAGATCGCCTCCCTCACCCCCTCCTACGGCGGCATCTCCTACTCCAGGCTGGAGGAGGAGGGCGAGCTGAGGTGGCCGTGCCCGGACGCGGAGCACCCCGGGACCCCCATCCTCCATGTGGGTAAATTTACCAGGGGAAAGGGGCTTTTCAGCGCCGTGGAGTACAAGCCTCCCGCGGAGGAACCCGACGAGGAGTATCCGCTCATACTTACCACAGGCAGGCTGCTCACCCACTACCATACCGGCACCATGACCCGCAGGGTGAAGCCCCTCCACCAGCTGGTGCCCCGCAACCAGGTGTGGATCAGCCCCGCCGACGCCGAGAAGTACGGGGTCTCGGACGGCGAGGAGGTGGGCCTGCAGTCGCGCCGGGGAGCCATCAGGCTGGAGGCCAAGGTGACCAGGAAAGTGGCGGAGGGCGTGGTCTTCGTGCCCTTCCACTTCGGGGAGTCGCCCGCCAACGCCCTTACCAACCCAGCCCTGGATCCGGTGGCGAAGATCCCGGAGTTAAAGGTGGCAGCGGTAAGGTTGGTGGTCGGGGAGGCCATGCATGGCCTGCGGTATGTGAGCGCAGGGGAAGCCCCAGCGACGGCGAAATAACTAAATAAGGCCTTTTCCGTGCTGACCCGCGTGTCGCGGGATGGTAGAATAGTTAGGGACTGGGGCACGAGGAGAGCGAGATACGGTAAAACCGTCAGGGTCTGGTTCCATGAAGGGGCCGCGAGGATCGTAGAAACGGGAGAGATGCCACATGAATCTATACCATAATCTCGTGAGGACCACGGAGAAAAACCCCGATGCCACGGCCCTTTATTTCGGGCACGAGACCATCTCCTACGGGGTGTTGCTGGCCCGCACCAACCGCCTGGCCAACGCCCTGCGCGAGCTTGGAGTGGACAGCGAATCCAAGGTGGCTATACTCCTGCGCAACGTGCCCGAGTTCGTGATCTCCTATTACGCCGTTCTGGCCTTGGGGGCGGTGGTGGTCCCCCTGTGCTACATGTGCCTGGCGGAAGAGGTGGAAAAGATAGTATGCGACTCCATGGTGGAGACGCTGATCACGAACTTCGAGTTCGATGACCTGGTCAAGGACCTTCAGGCCTCCATGTGCTCCCAGATAAGGCGCATCATCGTCAAGGACGCCCCGGAGCTCGAGGGCGTGATCCAGTTCGAGAAGCTGGTGGAGGGCAAGGGCACCGAGTTCGAGGCCGTGGAGCGCTCGGACGATGAGCTGGCCGCCCTCCTTTACGCGCCCACCTCCTCCAAGGTGGTGAGGGGGTGCATGCTCACCCATGGAAACCTGGGCTGGAACGCGCGCGTCATCGCCGAGAAATGCGGCATGGACGAGAACGACGTGGTCATGGGGGTGCTGCCGTTTTTCGCCGCCTACGGGCAGAGCTGCGTCATGAACGCCTCCATATACGCCGGCGCCAGCATCGTGCTGCACGAGTCCTTCATACCCGGAGAGGTGCTCAAGTCGCTGCAGCATGAGCAGGTGACGGTCTTTTTCGGCGTGCCCACCATGTACGTCTATATCCTCAACCACCCCCTCATCTACCAGTACGACCTGGGGTCGGTGAGGCTGTGGTTCTGCGGCGGCGCTCCCTTCCCCCGCGAGGTCATGGATCGCTGGAACAACGAGCTGGGTTCGCGTATCTACGAGGGCTACGGTCTGACCGAGGCCGCTCCCCTGGTGACCATGCAGCCCCTGGAAGGGCCTTACAAGGTAGGCTCCATCGGCAAGGCGCCCGAGGATCTCGAGCTCAAGGTCGTCGACGAGGAGGGGAACGAGCTGCAGCGCGGCGAGGTAGGCGAGCTCATCGTGCGCGGGCCCAACGTCATGAAGGGCTACTACAACAAGCCGGAGGACACCGAAGAGGTGCTTAAGGACGGCTGGTTGTACACCGGTGACATGGTGTACATGGACGAGGACGACTACGTGTTCATCGTGGGGAGGAAAAAGGACCTCATAATCCGCGGCGGGTTCAACATCTACCCGCGCGAGATAGAGGAGGTTCTGGTAAGCCACCCCCTCATCTCCGAGGCCGCGGTGGTGGGCGTGCCCAACAAGTACCTGGGGGAGGAGGTCAAGGCTTACGTGAAGCAGAAGCCCGGCTCCAACCTCACCGAGGAACAGGTGCTGGAGTACTGCGAGGAGCGCCTCCCTTATTACAAGACGCCCAAGTTCGTGGTCTTCGTGCGCTCTTTCAAGAAGGATCCCTCAGGCCAGATCCTGAAGGAGCTCATCGAGGAAGATTAAGGAAAATCACTCTCTCGTCTCGAACGGGCGCGGGGTGTCGCAAGATGGCGGATCTATCCCGCGCCGCTACTTTTCCCCGCCCATCGCTCCCCGACATGGATGCGAGGTCACGGTGGCCGGCCGCGCACGAGCCTTGATTCCCAGGGTCCGCCGGCGGGCAAAGAGGCCTCTCGCATGCCGCGCCCGACAGCCACGGCTTGCTCATGCTAATCGCCCCGATTTACAGCTATTTTAAGCGTGTGATAAAATGACGCAAATTTTCAGGCTGTCTTTTATGGTCTACATGGTGCACACGCAGTCGCCGATGGGGGATTAGACGTTGACCGTAGATAGCAACGTCCGCAAAAAGGTCTTGCTTGCCTGCATCCTCTTCGCCTTCTGGGTGATCTTCACCGCCACCGTCGCGCTCTACGACCTGGTGCTGGGGGCGGTTTCCTCCGCTTTCGTGGCCGTCCTGGCCGTGGTCCTGCTGGGCCGGGCCCTGGACCCGCGCATAACCCCCATGGTCTTGTTGCGCCTTCCGGTCTTCATGGCGCGCCTGGTGTGGGAGATCATCAAGGCCAACTACGACGTGGCGAAGATAATCCTCAACCCCAGGCTCCCCATCGACCCCCGCATAGTCGAATACCGCACCTATCTCCCCGATGACCTGCCGCGCACCGTTTTCTCGGACTCCATAACCCTCACCCCCGGCACGGTGACGGTGGAGCTCAATGGCGATCTGCTCAACGTCCATTGCCTTTGTCCCTATCACGAGGAGGGGCTGGCGGGGCTGGAGGAGCTGGTGGCCTGGCTGTTCGGGGTGAGAAAGGACGCCGTGGCGAGTAGCGAGCGGGCACCGGCTCCCGCGGAGGGAGCGGGCGCACGCGGGGGGAGGGGCGCATCTCTTTCCGGGGGTGAGGGATGATGGACGGTTTCCTCACCGTGGTCGCGCTCATCATCAGCCTCAACGCCGTGATCTGCCTGTACCGCGCGGCGGTGGGCCCCACCACCCAGGACCGCGTGCTGGGGGTGAACATCGTGGGCACCAAGACGCTGGTGGTGGTGGTGCTGGTGACCTTCATCCAGGCGGAGAGCTTTTTCCTGGACGTGGCCA
>MU158542.1:7237-7782 GCA_015711875.1 Candidatus Solincola jinzensis
TGGCCATCGTCTATGCGTTGCTGCTCTTCGTGGTCACGGTGGCCGTTTCGCGCTACCTGGAAGCCGAGGGATGGAAGGAGGCCGCATAGAGGTGGCAAGGAACATGGTCGCGGGCGCGCTCTGCTGCGTGGGAACCTTTTTCTTCCTGCTGGGGACCACGGGCCTGCTGCGCATGCCCGACGTCTTCACGCGCCTGCATCCCTCCACCAAATGCGATACCCTGGGAGCCTGTTCGATCATCATCGGTATGGCGGTTTACAGCGGATGGTCATGGGAGCTGCCCAAGTTGATCATCATCGCCTGCTTCCTGCTCCTCTCCAGCGCCACCTGCGGCCACGCCATAGGCCGCTCCGCCCTGCGGAGAGATATCGAATACTGGAGGAAAGAACCCGGAGAGGTGGAAGGTGGGGACGGCTCTTAACCTGGTTTTCATAGCCCTGCTTTTGGCCACGGCGCTCCTCGCCGTTTTCGCGCGAGACCTGCTGGCGGCGGTGATCATCTTCTCCGTCTACAGTTTGATCATGGCTTTGATGTGGCAGCGCCTG
>JACVJG010000112.1 GCA_015711875.1 Candidatus Solincola jinzensis
CAAAAGGCCCGACCTCATCATCGTCGACGGCGGGGAAGGACAGCTGTCCGCGGCGGTCAGAGCCCTGAAAAGGCACTCCTGCGAGGACATAGAGGTGGCCTCTCTGGCCAAGCGCCTGGAGGAGATCCGCCTTCCAGGAAACCCCTCCAGGGTCATGCTGCCACGAGACGGCGAGGCCCTGCATCTCCTGCAGCGCATACGCGACGAGGCGCACCGCTATGCCCTCGACTACCACCGCCGCGAGCGTAGCCGCAGGGCAAGGGCTTCGATACTGGACGAGATCCCCGGCATCGGCGCCAAGAGGAAAAGGGGCCTGCTGCGGCATTACGGCAGCGTTGCGGCTATAGCAGCCGCCCCCCTGCAGGAACTCGCCTCCCTCAGCTTCATGGACGTTCGCAGCGCGGAAAACCTCTACCTGGCCCTGCATCCCCGGGAAGCCGGGAAGGCCGGCGGTGCCAGGGAAGGGAAGCCCCTTTCCCAGACGGCTCTTCGCAAAGGGGGCTGATGTGGTTCCCCACCTTACCGTGCGCGAGAGGGTCACGCCCGTGGGCGGTCTTCGCATATATATCTTTAGGGGCAAGCCCCTGCAGGTGACCCTGGGCGAAGAGGGTAACCTAGATGTGCCCCGTGCATTGAGACCTCCTGAACTGGTGGCCGAGATGGAGCGCTCGCTACAGCGCTACTTCGCGGGTAAAGACATAGAACGCGGCCTTTGTCTGCGCCTGCTAGAACTGCAAAGTCTCTCGACCTTCGAGAATGCTGTTTACCGCAGCGTGATCGACATCCCGCGCGGGTGCGTGCTTTCCTACCGCGAGATCGCGGAGAGGGCGGGATATCCGCGAGCGGCGCGCGCGGTGGGAGCCGCCATGCGCAGGAACCGCTTTCCCATTTTTATCCCTTGTCACCGCGTGATCAAGTCAGACGGATGCCTGGGAGGTTTCGGTGGGCGCGAACACATAAAGGCCAGGCTGCTGGAGGAAGAGGGGCTGGAGGTGATCGGAGGCCGCGTAGGCGCTCGGTCTATCTAGGGAATCCAGGCGCGAAAACCTCCCTTCTTCTCGCCCGGCCCGCAGATAACGGATCGCCTTGAGAGTCCGTTACACGGCTCTCGGCTGGCGCTATAATCATGTCAGAGCGATCATCGACACAGGAGGTGCAGTCTGGAGATAACCATCATCACCGGCCTCTCGGGCGCGGGGAAATCCATCGCCATCAAGAGCATGGAGGATCTGGGGTACTTCTGCGTGGACAACCTGCCGCCCTCGCTCCTGGTCAAGATGGTGGAGTTATGTTCGGGGGAGGGGTCCAACGTGGAGCACCTCGCGGCAGTGATCGACGTGCGAGGCGGGGAGTTCTTCGATGACCTCAGCGAGACCCTGGACGAGCTGGACCGCGGGGGAATACCTTATCGCATCATCTTCCTGGAGGCAGACGACGAGGCTCTCTTGAAGCGCTTCAAGGAGACCAGGAGGTCACACCCCATCCACGCCACGGGGGGCATTCTGGAAAGCATAACCAGAGAGCGCGAGCTCTTGCGTGGACTGCGTGGCCGCGCGGACATCGTCATCGATACCTCGGGGACTAACGTGCACCAGCTCCGCGAGCAGCTCATGGAGATGTACCGCGGCGAGGAGGGGTTGTCGCTTCCCGAGATAGCGCTGGTCTCCTTCGGGTACAAATACGGGCTTCCCCTGGACGCGGATATGGTTTTCGACCTCCGTTTCCTCCCCAACCCCTTCTGGATAGACGAACTGCGGGACCTGGACGGGAATGACCAGCGGGTGCGGGAATACGTCCTCGGCCAAGAGGATAGCCGCGAGTTCCTGAGCCGCGTGGAATCTCTCATCCTCTTCCTCAAGGACAGGTTCCTGCGCGAGGGAAGAAGGTATATAACCGTGGCCATGGGTTGCACCGGCGGCAGGCACCGCTCGGTGGTTTTCGTCAACGAGCTGGCGAAGCTTCTGGGAGGGAGTGGCTGGCGCGTCAGCGCGCGCCACCGCGACGTGCAGCGGGTATAGGGTCATGCCTTTTACCTCTGAGGTCAAAGACGAGCTCGCGCGGTTGAGGTCGCCGCGGCGTTGCTGCCGAATGGCCGAGCTTTCCGCTCTCCTGCGTCTGGAGGGTTCCCTGCACATACTGGGTCCGCACCGCGTGACCCTGCATACCGAGAGCGAAAACGCCGCGGTGGCCAGAAAGATGTTCTCACTTCTCAAGGAACTCTTCTCGCTTTACTCGGAGTTGCGGGTGGAAAAGGCACCCCGCCTCAAGGGCCATAACTGTTACTGCCTTTTCCTTGGTGAAGAGCCCCAGGTGGCACAGGTGCTCAACGAGCTCTCGCTTTTAGACGACGCCCTGCGTCCAGTGATGGGAGTTCCTTCCAGGCTGACCAGGCGTCCCTGCTGCGCTGCGGCCTACCTGCGGGGAGCATTCCTGGGAGGAGGTTACATCAGCAGACCGGATAGTCCAGCCCATCTGGAGATAAACGTACGCCATGCCGAGATGGCCGAGGGGCTGGCGCGACTGGCCGAGCGCTGCGGGCTGAACATGCACGTGACCCGCAAGCGCGAGCTCTTTTGCGTGTACACCAAGAGCCGTCGCGACATCTCCGACCTCCTGGCCTTCATGGGCGCCCACGGCGCGGTCATAAGGCTGGAGAGCGACGCGGTGCTCAGGGAGATGAGAGCGGGTGTCAACCGCCGCGTCAACAGCGAAACCGCCAACCTGGAACGGGCGGTGGATGCCGCCCAGAGGCAGTTGCGCGACATAAGGCGCATCGAGGAATCTCTGGGGCTCGAAAGCCTCCCGGCAGCCCTGCGAGAGGTGGCCATGAAACGCCTTGAGCATCCGGAGGCGAGCATGCAGGAGCTGGGCGCCTGCATGCAGCCGCCTTTGAGCAAGTCGGCGGTCCACCACCGTTTCCTGCGTATACGCGACATAGCTTCCTCGTTGTGAGTTCCGCGCGAGCCTATGCAACGAGGTTTACCGTGACCGCTTATTGCTTATAATGACATTTGTAACGGCACGGATAGGACGTCCCATGGATGCGGGACCGGGTTCAAGGAGGTATGCGACATGGCCGCAAGAGTAGGTATAAACGGTTTCGGAAGGATCGGCCGCCTCTTTCTCCGCGCCGCCGCCGGCAAAGGAGTGGAGGTGGTGGCGGTCAACGATCTCACGGACACCAAGACCCTGGCGCACCTCTTCAAGTACGACACCGTCTTCGGGAAGTATCCCGGAACGGTGGAAGCCGGTGAAGGCGAGATAAAGGTGGACGGCAAGAGCATCAAGGTGCTCTCCGAAAGGGATCCGGCTCTGCTTCCTTGGAAAGACATGGGAGTAGACGTGGTGATAGAGGCCACCGGTGTCTTCACCGCCCGAGACGGCGCCGCCAAGCATCTGGAAGCCGGGGCGCGCAAGGTCGTCATCACCGCTCCCGCCACCGACCCCGACATCACCGTGGTCATGGGGGTGAACGATGAACAGTACGATGCCGAAAAACACCACATCATCAGCAACGCCTCCTGCACCACCAATTGCCTGGCGCCCCTGGTGAAGGCGCTCATGGATTCCATAGGGGTCGAGAGCGGCTTCATGACCACGGTGCACGCCTACACCAACGACCAGCGCATCCTCGACTTTCCCCACAAGGACCTGCGACGTGCCCGCGCGGCAGCCGGCAACATCATCCCCACCTCCACCGGTGCCGCCAAGGCCATCGGACTGGTGATACCGGAGCTCAAAGGCAAGATGGACGGCATCGCCATGCGCGTCCCGGTGATGGACGGAAGCGTGGTGGACCTGGTAGCAGTCCTCTCGCGCGAGGCGGACAAGGAGGAGATCAACGCGGCGGTTAAGAAGGCCGCCGAGGGGCCTCTCAAGGGCATACTTGAATACACCGAGGACCCCATCGTGTCTTCTGACGTGATTGGAAACCCCGCCTCCTCGGTATTCGACGCCGCCTCCACCATGTCCATGGGGAAGATGTGCAAGGTGGTTTCCTGGTACGACAACGAGTGGGGTTTCTCAAACCGTCTTGTGGACCTGCTGGGGATCCTCCTGCCGTAAGGAACGCTGCCATGGCCATAAAGAGCGTGCGCGACCTGGAGGTCGCGGGAAAAAGGGTTCTGGTGAGGGTGGATTTCAACGTCCCCCTCGACGACTCCGGCGGCGTAAAGGACGACACACGCATCCGGGCCGCCCTCCCCACCCTGGAGCTTCTGCTTGAACGCGGCGCCTCCCTGGTGGTCATGTCCCACCTCGGCCGCCCCAAAGGCCAGGTGGTCGAATCGCTGCGTATGGACAGTGTAGCGACCAGGTTGAGCGAGCTGTTGGGCGTCCCGGTGCGCAAGATCGACCAGGTGGCGGGAGAAGAAGCCGAAAAGGCCTGTGCCGACCTGGCGCCCGGTGAAGTGCTGATGCTGGAGAACCTGCGTTTTCATCCTGGGGAGGAGAAGAACGACCCTGAGCTCGCCTCCGCCTTGGCGAGGTTGGGCGACCTATACGTGAACGACGCCTTTGGAGCCGCTCACCGCGCCCACGCCTCGGTGGTGGGGGTGGCCGAACTGCTTCCTTCGGCGGCGGGACTGCTCATGGAAAAGGAGGTCGCCGTACTCCAGGGTTTGCTGCGCGATCCCGCGCGTCCCTTTGTGGCGGTTCTCGGCGGCAGCAAGGTATCCGATAAACTCAAGCTCCTGGGCAATTTCCAGAAGCTAGTCGACAGCATGCTTATAGGCGGCGGCATGTGCTTCACCCTCCTCAAGGCCCAGGGATTGGAGATCGGCGCTTCACTTAGCGAGGATGAGCTGCTGGAGGAAGTCAAGGGACTGCTTGCGCACGCAGACGGCGGACGCGCATCCGTGGTGTTACCGCGTGACCTGGTGGTTGCGGAACGCTTTACCGAGGACGCTCTCAGCCGGGTGGTAGCAGTCGACGCCGTCCCTGCCGGCTGGATGGGCCTGGACATAGGCCCAGAGACGGTGGAGGAGTTCAGGCGCCATATAGCGGATGCTGCCACCATATTCTGGAATGGGCCCATGGGGGTGTTCGAGTGGGAACGCTTCCAGGAGGGGACGCGTGAGGTGGCCGAGGCCATCGCCTCCTCAGCGGCGGTGAAGGTCGCCGGCGGCGGGGACACCATCGCCGCCATCGAGAAATACGGTTTGCGTGAGTCATTCACCCACATATCCACCGGCGGCGGGGCTTCCATGGAGATGCTGGAGGGAAAGGTCCTGCCGGGAGTGGCAGTGCTGGAAAGCAGGGAGACTCAGGGGTGAGCGAAATGAGAACGCCTTTTATAGCGGGCAACTGGAAGATGTACAAGACCAACCCGGAGGCGGTGGAACTGGTACGGGATCTATCCTCGCTCCTCGCAGGCATAAAGGGGGTCGAGGTGGCTGTGTGTCCTCCCTTTACCTCCCTGAGCGAGGTGTCGCGCCTGCTCGAGGAAACGGGTTCTTATATAGCCCTAGGCGCACAGAACGTGTATCCGCGCAAGGAGGGAGCGTTCACAGGGGAGATATCCCCGCCCATGCTCAAGGCCCTTGGTGTCACCTTCGTCATAGTGGGCCATTCCGAGCGCCGCGAGATCCTGAAGGAGGACGATGAGCTGGTGGCGTCCAAGGTACGCGCAGTGCTTGACGAAGGGATGACCCCCATCCTCTGTGTGGGAGAGACGCTTGGGGAGCGCGAGGCGGGAGGCGCCTTACGGAAGGTGGAAGCCCAGCTGGAAGCGGATCTGGCGAGCGTGGAGAAGGGAGAGGCGGAAGGAGTAATCGTGGCCTACGAACCCATATGGGCCATCGGCACCGGTAAGACGGCCACGCCAGAGGACGCGCAGGAGATGAACTCTTTTATACGCGGCCGGCTGGCGACCCGCTTCGGAGAGACGATAGCGGAATCCATGCGCATACTTTACGGAGGGAGCGTAAAACCGGAAAACGCTTCCGACCTCATGGCCATGCCCGATATAGACGGCGCCCTGGTTGGAGGCGCCAGCCTGAAAGCACAGGATTTCGCGGCTATCGTACGCTCCGCCATCTGAGCAAGCAGACAAGAGCGGCGGGGCTGCGTGTCCGCCACTGGCGCCTCGCCGCTCTTGTCGTTCCCTTTCATTAAACCTGCTGGTTAGCGTCAAGTCGCCTACCTTATGTTATAATCTCACCCTGTAGAGAGGAGGTTGCAGGAAATGGACGTGTTGAAGTATATCATGCTGGTTTTCTTCTTTCTCTCCAGCATTTCCATGACCGTGTTCGTTCTCCTTCATTCAGGGCGCGGCGGGGGGATGTCCAGCCTCTTCGGCGGCGCCTCGGTAGGGGGTGCCGCGGGCACGCAGATCGTACAGAAAAACCTCGACCGCATCACCATCGCCAGTGCCGTGGTCTTCGTGGTCTCGACTTTGGTGCTCATCTTCATCTACAAATAGCGGGTCCCCTATGCCCCCTTTTTCTGACGGCCTTGCGCTTTCGCCATCCTCACTTTTTCCTCGCCCATACCTGCAGACCCTGGCGCGAAAAACCTCGAAGGCGGGAGTGATGGAAAGAGTTATTGCCTTTCGGTAGACGTCCCCGCCTTCGCAGTGAGTACCCGCCATTGCTGGAAAACGAACCCAGCGCCACTCCCTCGCGCCTCGCGGCCATGGCCCCACGTGGGCTTCCCCGCTGGGAATGAGAGTTTGCCCAGCGTCAGCATCCCCATACGTCAAGACGGTCCGATAGGGAGAAATCCCTCCCGGGATTCTCCGTCCGCGAGCCGTTATCGCTCATCGGGCTTCCATGCCCGACTGGTTGAGTATAGGGCCAGGCTGAGATAGCGATCGCGATGGCCTTGCTGGCTCATAACGGGAGAGGGCGGAAGCGTGTATAATAATGCGGTTGAGAGTCCGTAAACGCGCCGCCGGCGCGGCGCTGCATGAGGAAAGGAGGGGAAGTGCCCCAGCGCCACCTTTTCACCTCGGAGTCGGTAACCGAGGGACACCCCGATAAGATAGCCGACCAGATATCCGACGCCATACTCGATGAGGTCTACAAGGACGACCCCTTCGGCAGGGTGGCGGTAGAGACCCTGGTCACCACGGGATTGGTGGTGGTGGCGGGAGAGATGACCACCTCGACCTATGTTGACATACCGGGAACGGCGCGCAGGACTATCGAGGAGATCGGCTACACGCGCGCGAAATACGGCTTCGACCACGAGACCTGCGGGGTGGTGGTGTCCATAGACCCGCAATCCTCGGATATCGCGCAGGGAGTAGACCATGCCTTGGAGGAAAGGACAGGGGAAGCCGAGGACGAGATGCTGGATTCCCTGGGCGCTGGGGACCAGGGCATGATGTTCGGGTACGCGTGCAATGAGACCCCGGAGCTCATGCCCATGCCCATACTCCTCGCGCACAAGCTCTGCCATCGTCTTTCCGAGGTGCGCAAGGCGGGTATACTTCCCTACTTGAGGCCGGACGGGAAAAGCCAGGTCACGATAGAGTACGAGGGCGACCGACCGGTGCGCGTGGACACAGTGCTCATCTCCGCCCAGCACCGCCCGAATGTGGACATCGAGGAGCTGATGAAACCCGACCTCATCGAGCATGTCATCCATCCCGTTCTCCCACCTGATATGTACGACCGCAGCCTAAGGGTGCTCGTCAACCCCACCGGGAAGTTCGTCACTGGAGGCCCCATGGGGGACACGGGGCTGACAGGACGTAAGATAATCGTGGACACCTATGGCGGC
>JACVJG010000113.1 GCA_015711875.1 Candidatus Solincola jinzensis
CCCGTCGGTGAAACGCGCGGCTGGGTACGACCCCGGGGAGCTCGTGGGCAAGAGCCTCTTCGATTTCACCCACCCCGAGGACATCGGAGACAGCGCCTGGGCGCTCTCCTACGCCGTCTCGCGCGAGGGTACGGCGCAGTACGCGGAGATAAGGATACGGCACGCGGACGGGACCTGGCGCTACCATGAGGCCACGGCCAACAACCTCCTGGAAGATCCCGCCATCCAGGGCCTGGTCATCCATACTCGGGATATCACCGAGCGCAAGCGATGGGAGGAAGCGCTGCGAGAATCGGAGGAGAAATACCGCCTCATCTACGATTTCACCGGCGAGGCCATCTTCACCTACGACCGTGACCTCGTCCTCATCGGCGTCAACCGCAAGGCGTGCGAGCTCATAGGCTACAGCGAACGGGAGCTTCTGGGGAAGAACGTCCTGGAGCTGAACATCCTCCACCCCGACGATTTCGAGCGCGTTGCCTTGGACATCCAGCGCCTCCTGGCGGGCGAGGTGGTCAAGGATGAGCTGCGTTTCATCCGCAGGGACGGCAGCGTGGCCATAGGCGAGGTGACCGGGGCTCCCCTTTACGACAAGGGGGGGAGGGTGATCGCCTTCACTAACGTGGCCCATGACATAACGGAGCGCAAGCGTGAAGAGCGGCGACTGGAGAAACTCAGGCTGTGCCTGCTCGGGCTGGGACCCGATCCCATGGAGAACATCGCAACGATCGTGGCCGTGGCCGGCGAGATCATGGGGGAGGGCTCCCTGCGTTATTGCCGCCTGGATAAGGGCGGGCTCTCCGTCCTCTATCCTCGCAAGGAGAGGATCGAGCGGTTATCGGCACAGGACGCCTCGGCGTATATATGCTATGAAGCCATGCTCTCCGGGACCACCGAGCCGAGCGTTATCGAGGACCTGGAAGGGCCCACCTTTGCGCGGGATCCTGACGTGGCGCGGGGGGGGTTCAAGTCCTTCCTGGGATATCCAGCGCTGCTGCGCGAAAAGACCGTGGGCATGCTCTGCCTCTTCAGGAGGGAAAGCGGCGGGTTCACCCCCGCGGATATGCACTTCATGGGCATGCTGGCCCGCGCGCTGGCCATCGAAGAGGAACGCCTGGTGCACGTGGAGAGCATCAGGCACTTCGTGGACATCGCCTCCCACGAGCTGCGCACGCCCCTTTCCATCATCAAAGGCTATGCCGATGCCTTCCAGCACGGTGACCTTCCGGGCATCGACGACGTCGGCATGGAGAAGATGCGTATCATCAACGCCAAGGCGGACAAGATGGCCAAGACCATCAACGATCTCCTCGATCTCTCGCGCATCGAAAGGGGGCTTTTCACGGTGCGGAAAGAGGAAGTGGAGGTGTTTCCGCTGCTCGAGGGCGCCGTGAGCCAGATGCGCGAAAAGGGGGTTGCGCACGCGTTCGAGATCAGCGCCGAAGAGCGCATCGGGACACACGCGCTGGACGCGGAAAAGATCTCCGACGCCCTGATCATCTTGCTGGACAACGCCGTGAAATACTCGCCCCCCTCCGAAGCGATCCTTCTGGAGGTCAGGCGCGAGAGAGGCGGGATGCTGTTCTCGGTCTACGATCGCGGCATCGGCGTGCCTGAGCGGGATCGAGAGATCATCTTCGAGCGCTTCCGGCAACTGGAGGACGCCGCCCACCATTCCTCCTCTGGCATGGGCCTTGGCCTGTATATCGCCCGGGAGATAGCGCGCGGGCATCAGGGGCGCATATGGTGCGAGGCTCGTGAGGGCGGCGGCTCCGTCTTCAGGCTCCTGATCCCGTAATCATCGACGAGGCATCGCATGGAATACGAATGAAACCCCCGTTGTTCCCTGTAACGCTGTTTAAATGCCCTTAAACATCCAAGAGGCATGGCATGAGCCGAGAGGCTGCTTTCGAGCAAGCCCGCCTCTACGACGAAAACTGATCTGGCCACGGGGTTTTTCCATGAGAAAGCTCCATCGGGGGCATCGATGATCAAGGCCAGGTTCATGATCGACGGGTTTGGTGACTCCGTTGAACGCTCTCCGCGATCCACAGGTGGCTAATCAACGCTCGTATCCCGGTCAGAAAAGCGCCCCCATGTCAAGAGGGTAAATGGGCATCCTCTCTCCAAAAAAGCCAACATGTGGGGAGCCCGTGGCGCGACGGGATGAGGTTGCCTTGGAAAAACGGCGAACCGCCCGGGTAAGGCGGAAGGGGAGACAAGGCCAACGCACAGGCTGCCGGAACATCTTGCCGTTCCACCTGCCCTACCTGCCGGTATATGCCTCCGAGAAGAACCAGGCGGGAGCGGGGGAATCGACCCCCGGAGAGACGTGTCCCCCCCGGATGGGCTCCCCGCCTTCCCCTCCCCTGCCCATGTCGAAGTACATCGCCCTTTCGGCCACCACGGGCAGGCTTGCCGTGAGGTCCAAAGCCACCTGTGACGGGTTTCCTTCTCCAGCCAGCGCCGCGTTCACGTCGATGGTCATCCTGGCGCGTGGCCCCACGCGGTAGGCGAAGGAGCGCGTTCCCTCGCCGGGGCCGAGCATATACCTGGCCTCGACGGTGGCGGCCTCCTCGTTGGGGTTCAGGACCAGCACATACTGGTGGATGCCTTCGTAAGCGGAGCCCTCGGCGAACAGCCACCTCCGCGACGGCGCCGCCACACCAGGGGAGACGTGGCCGTCATCCCAGGCACCGTTATAGCGAAAATACATCGCCCTCTCGCACGCGATGGGAAGGTCAGACCGTACGCTCATCGAGACGTCCGTAGCCGAGGCGAAGAGGTCGTTTACCCTCACGGTGCGGCGTGTCCCGGGCGGCAGGGCCAGCTTCCTTCCCACCTCCCCTCCCAGAGGCGTGAAGCAGGTGACGTCAACGGCAGCCTGCCCGTCGCCCGGGTTGGCGAGCAGTATCCAGGTATCGAAATCCCCGCTGACCCTCCCCTCCGCGAAATACCATTCCCTGGAAAGAGATGTCGTGCCCGGCTTGCCGTGCCCGCCGTCCGCGGCGAAGGCCCCGCCCGGAGAGCGGTAGAGAAAATACATGGACCGTTCCGCCACCACCGGCCGGTCCGTCACCACGCGGGCCGAAACCTCGCCCTGGATATAGGAGTTTATGTGATAGGTGCGACGCGCGCCCGGCGGCACCTCCAGCACCACCTCCACCCCCTCGCCCTGTTGCGGAAGCAGCTCCAGGGCGCCATGCGCCGGCTCGCCCCCGAAATTGGCCAAGCAGATATACTCATGGAAGGGATGCGTGTCCGACGCGTACCCCTCTGCGAAATACCACGAGGTGCTTTCCTCCACGCAGCCGAAGGCGTCCGAGCCACCGTCCATCCATCCCCGATAGCGGAAGTACATGGGCCTCTCCGCCAGCAGCGGCGCGCCGTCCACCGAGCGCACCACCACCGCGAGGTTCTTATCCCGCAGGTGAGGATTGGCGTTGAGGTCCAGGGTGACGCGCGACGACGCCGCCACCTCGCGGTACACTTTGAGATATTCGCCGGCCTCGTCGTAGAAGATTATCTCCGCCCAGGTGGCAGAGGAGACAGGGTTGGCGATAGAAAGGAAGGGAAAGAAATTGTAGGAAGGGTCCTCGGCTTTGAAGACGTCACGCTTGTCGTGCGGGAAACACGGCTCCCCCAGGTCGGTGTTGTCCCCGTCGCCGTTGGCGTCTCCCGGCACTTTCCCGCATACTTTCTCCGCGGTCAGGCTCGGGTCGCCCGCCCATGCCGGCTGTCCCCAGACGGCGTGGTTGCTGCTTCCCGGAAGGCGGTTCTTGCGGTAAAGCATCCCCTTACCGCCCAGGCGGTAATGAGGCCCCTGGAGAAGCTGGTAGCCGCTTCCCGGAGCATAGGACGCGTAAAGATCGGGGACGGTGAGCTCCCCGATGGGCTTGTGGTGTTCCCTGAAAAGCGACTCCAGGTAGGAGGGCGTGGCGCCCACGTTGGCGCTGGCGGTATAAGAGCGGGCGCCGGGCCCATCCTGCAGGAAGGTGAACGAGTACTCGTTGACGCGCGCCAGCACCTCCTCCTCTGCGAGCAGCCGGGACCCACCCGCCATATCCGCCGCCTCCAGCCCATGGGCGTAACAGGTATGGCGCATGATCACCATGGCGTTGGGCGCCAACCTTATCTCGTCACGCCAGTGGCTTCGCAGGTCGCCGAACTCCCGTGCCTCGTCCCTTCCCTCCACGGTGTCCGTTCGTGAGGCCCATGCCTTGTCCTGGGGAAGGCAGAAGGCCCAGCGCTCGTCGTTCCCATGCCCGTAATAGACCACGAGGTTGTATCGGCGGTCCGCGACATGGCGATGGAGTTGGTAGTGGGGGCAGGGGTTAAGGGAGCCGTCTTCCCTGTAGGCATCCAGGATATAGACCTCGAAACCGTACTTCCACAGCGTCTGCACCGTGGACTGTAGATCGCTCACCGACGTTGCCCTAAGGCTTTCGCCAGGGGCAAAGGCCATGACCAGGAGGGCCTTGGGGGCTTCCTTTGATGCATCCTGCGCCCCCGAAGCCCCCAGGTTCATGGGCATAGCGGCGAGGAGAAGCGCGAGCATGAAAACCCCGCCCCGCGCAAAAGCCCCTGGCTTCATCATCCCCATCTTTCCATCCCGGCCCTTTCGAGCTCTTTTCACGCCTGAACACCCCGCCTTCACGGCCGCATCGCGGACATCGCAGCCATTGGGTTTTCCCATCGCTGCCTTCACTCCGTTAGCCGTGCGACCCCGTCATGTTTTCCTTCGTCCATCCGTAGACGTCAGGCCGCCGTAATACTATAGCAAAGGGGGCTTTTTCACATGGCGCTCTTTTCCGCATATGGCGCTTTCAACCCGCCGCTTCAGGGAAGCCGCGTCCACGGCCGGCGCTGCGGTCTTCGCCATGTTTTGGTCATATACTCCTTTCCTCGTGGGTATAGAGCTCGTGGCGCTGCGATTTCCTCCATGCCGGTATCCCGCATGAAGGCGCTATCCCTTCGTCGCAACATCGTGCGGCCGTGGCATACCCGTCGCCCGCATCGCATATCTTTCCGCGTGTACCCGCCCGCGGGACACCGTGACACTCATGTGAAGTTTTTGTTACGATTTACGGACATTCCTTATAAGAGAGCGGGCGGCTGCCGATACAAAATATGCTTTCATGTATGTATAGCACAAGGGGGAGAGGATGCAAAAGAAGGAGGCAAAAGATCTTTTCATCGACCCGAAGATCAAGAAATCCAAACTCCTCAAAAGCCTGTTGCGAGGCTTCCGGCACCGCCACGAGGAAGGGGGAGGAGAGACCCCCTACCAGTACGGAAGGCCCTCCCCACGCGAGACGCCTTCGCGAGGGAAGGATAGCGGCGACAGCATGAAGAAGGTGGTCTGCCTCTGAAACCACCAGATGCGGGGGTTGAGGCGCTAGGGACCGCTCGAGCGTCATCGCCACCCACACACTCCCCGGATAGGAGGTATTGATGTAGATCACGTAACACGTTGAACCTTTTTCTCCACCCTGCGTCGTATGCATTAAACGACAAAACGGGAGGAGAAGGAGAAATGGACGCCATGAAGCAGCGGGAGATCTTCATCAATCCCAGTATTCGGAGGCCTGCTGCCATCCGTTGGGCGCTTCCGGTACTCGTTACAAGGCGAAGAAAGCGCTTTGTTCTAGCGTCCATCCCCTTCCGGCTTGACCACAGAGATCGTCTGCTGTCTTAGAAAACGGGTTTTTTAGCGATGTTGCGCCTCACGCGTCTTAGGGATAGCGTTGAAGACAGGGGCAGCCCGTTCGCCTAAAAGGAAGGGGTGACGGTGTAGAGGCACAACATCCCGTCCTGGAGGTTGACCTCCGCCTTGGTCTTCTCTCCGTTTAGGGTTCTTAGCAGGAGAGCCTTTATCTCGCCGGCCACTTCCTCGAGCGTCTTTCCCTCGAGCACCACCCCAGCGTTTATATCCATGTCGTCCTCCATACGACGGTAAAGGCGGGTTGTGCTCGCCACCTTGATAACCGGCAAGAGGGGAAACCCCAGAGGGTTGCCGCGCCCGGTGGTGAAGATCATCGCTTGGCACCCCGAGGCCGCGAGCCCGGCCATGGACTCGACGTCGTAGCCGGGGCCGTCCATGATCACCAGCCCTTTTCGCCTCGGGACCTCTCCATAATCCACCACCTCGTTGACGGCGGTCGTGCCCCCCTTGAGGATGCAGCCCAGCGACTTCTCGCAAATGGAGCTCATGCCGCCGTCCATGTTTCCCGGCGCTATCACCTGAGCCGCCAAGGGCCCAAGGATCTCATGGGTTCTCCGCTCTGCCGCCGCTATGATGGAGACCACGCGACCCGCGACCTCCTCATCGCGGGAGCGGCGCGCCAGGATATGCGAGGTGCCGATCATCTCGGTGGTCTCGGTGAGGATGACCGTGCCTCCCTCTCCCACCAGCCAATCGGCCACCAGGCCGACTGCTGGATTGGCGGTGATGCCCGAGAAGGCATCGGATCCGCCACACTCCAGGCCCAGCACCACATTCTCAACGGAAGTCTCCTCGCGCTCGGCCCCCGCGGCTTTCTCGACCAACGCACGTGCCATCTCCGCCCCCCGCGCCGCCGCCCGGCGCGACCCTCCGACCTCCTGGATATCGAGGAAATCGACCGGTCTTCCGGAATGGGAGATGCGCTCCGCCAGGTACTCGGCTTTTATCACCTCGCAACCCAGCCCCACAATCAGGGCTCCGAACACATTGGGGTTTACGGCCAGGTTCACCAGGGTCCTGAAATGCCTGCCCAGGTCCTCTCCTCCCCTGCCGCATCCGTGCCCGTGGTACAGGGGGACGGCAGCCGGCACCTCCCTCGCTATGGCGGACACCACCCCGTTGGCGCACGCCACCGAGGGGATTACGGCCACGTGATTCCTGGCCCCCACGCCGCCATCTGGCCTTACAAAACCCTTGAATCGCCCTTTCGCTCCCATCTTCCTCTCCCGAACGCCGGCGCTTGATTATCCCTGATGCCCATAAGCCGCCACGGGTACCAGTCCCAGTGGCGCTCAAACTCTTACCTTCCAACATGAGGCTGCCGGCACGCCCTCCTTTATCGCCTCCCGGAGGCATCTCTGTCCCTATGCCTATCGGTCCTCGATCGTGAGATTATGGGTGTGCACCCAGTCCCCCGCGTTAATATGCTCTTTTGCCTGCCCGATGACCTCGCCGTACTTGAGGACATCGCGACCCCGCGCTATATCGCGCAGCGCTACCTTGTGGCTGAAGGGGATATCGGCGCCTGCCACGAGTTCACGCCCGTCTGGAAGACGTACTAGGGCTCCTTTCCGGATGTCCTCCAGGGCCACCGCCACGTTGTCGGCGGCGTTGATGACCAGGGCGTTGGGCCTCAAAGCCTCACCTTCCATGCCCGCCTCCAAGCCGTCCTCTCGCCATGCCCCGGCGACCGCCAAGTCCTTTACAGCATATCTCTCTTGGTTTCCGCCGGCAACGAAATCCCCGCTTGCGGTGTGCCGCCTTCCTTGCATGCCTCCGAGCCTTCCCTCACCATGCCATGGCGAACGCGAAGGCCTCACCCCGCACGCCTTAAGATCCCGCTTGCGGTCGCGCACTGA
>MU158543.1:0-3113 GCA_015711875.1 Candidatus Solincola jinzensis
CCAGCGGCAAGGACATGGGCGTTTTCAAGGGGGTGGGTTATCCCGAGGACGTGGGGCGTTTCTTCCGCCTCGACGAATACGAGGGATATATCTGGGTGGCCCATGGCCGGTTCCCCACCAATACCCAGGCGTGGTGGGGTGGCGCCCATCCCTTCAATATCCTCGACTGGTCGGTGGTGCACAACGGGGAGATATCCTCATACGGCATCAATATGCGCCATCTGGAGATGTACGGATACAAGTGCACCCTCTTCACCGACACCGAGGTCATCGCCTACGCCGTCGATCTCCTGGTGCGTAGGCACGGGCTTTCCATAGAGGACATGTCGCGGGTGCTCGCGGCGCCTCTGTGGTCGGAGATCGACCGCATGCCTCCGCGGGAGAGAGAGGCGCACACCGCGCTTCGCCAGTCCTACGGCTCCCTGCTCTTGAACGGGCCCTTCAGCATCATCATCTCCAACCGGGAACAGATGATCGGTCTCACCGACCGTATCCGGCTGCGGCCGCTGGTGGCGGGGCGCAACGGGGACTTCATGTACATCTCCTCCGAGGAGGCTCCCATGCACCTGGTGGATGACACCCTCAAGGATACCTGGATCCCGCACGGCGGCGTCCCGGTGGTGGCGGAGCTGATCAAGCCCGCCGCCGCGGAGGAGAAGAAGGAAGGAAAGGTATTGAGCATCAGCGGGGCGGATCCCGCCTGAGGCCGCCCGGGGAGGAAAGAGTTGAAGAGCTACATACTGCCGCAATACCTGGTGGAGAGGGACGATTATCGCTGTATACGCTGCGAGGTGTGCGCGAGGCAGTGCGCCTTCGACGTACACTGGTACGACGAGGAGGAGGACGCGGTCTTCGCCGACGAGAGCAAGTGCGTGGGCTGCCTGCGCTGCGCCACCCTCTGCCCCACCAACGCGCTGGTGGTGCGCCATAACCCCACCCAGATACCCCCCAACGCCAACTGGACCAGGGAGGTGCTGCACAACATCTACAAGCAGGCGGAAACGGGGGGAGTGCTGCTCACCGGCATGGGATGCGATAAGGGCTATCCCATCTACTGGGACCGCATCGTGCTGGACGCCAGCCAGGTCACCAACCCTTCCATCGACCCCCTGCGCGAGCCCATGGAGCTGCGTACTTACCTGGGGGCCAAGCCGGACGTGGTCAGGGTAGGCAGAAAAGGGGGAAAGCCCTCTCTGGAGACCAGGCTGACGCCGCAGCTGCGACTGGAGACGCCCATCATGTTCTCGGCCATCTCCTACGGCGCCATCAGCTACAACGCCTGCGAGTCCCTGGCGCGGGCGGCGGCGGAGATGGGCACCTATTACAACACCGGCGAGGGCGGCCTGCACCGCAACCTCTATAAATACGGCGATCACACCATCTGCCAGGTCGCCTCGGGTCGTTTCGGGGTACACGCCGATTACCTGGAGGTGGCCGCGGCCCTGGAGATAAAGATAGGCCAGGGTGCCAAGCCAGGCATCGGCGGGCACCTCCCCGGCGAGAAGGTGAGCGCGGAGATATCCCGCACGCGTATGATCCCCAAGGGCACGGACGCCATCTCGCCGGCGCCTCACCACGACATCTATTCCATCGAGGACCTTGCCCAGCTCATCTACGCCCTCAAGGAGGCCACCCACTGGGAGAAGCCGGTTTCAGTGAAGATCGCCGCCGTGCATAACGCCGCCGCCATAGCCTCGGGCATCGTGCGGGCGGGGGCGGATATCGTGGCCCTGGACGGCATCCGGGGCGGCACGGGAGCGGCGCCCACCATGATCCGCGATAACGTGGGCATCCCCATCGAACTGGCGCTGGCGGCAGTGGACACGCGCCTGCGGGAGGAGGGCATCCGCAACCGCGCCAGCGTGGTGGTGGCGGGAGGGATACGCAACTCAGCCGACGTCATCAAGGCCATCGCCCTGGGAGCCGACGCCGTATACATAGGCACCGCGGCCCTGGTGGCCATGGGATGCCACGTGTGCCAGAAGTGCTACACGGGTAAGTGCAACTGGGGTATCGCTACCCAGGACCCCTATCTCTCCAAGCGCCTCAACCCCGACGTAGGCGCGCGGCGCCTGGTGAACCTCCTCACGGGCTGGTCTCACGAGATCATGGAGATGCTGGGCGGCATGGGCATCAACGCCATAGAGAGCCTGCGCGGGAACCGCCTGCGCCTGCGCGGTGTGGGGCTTACGCAGGAGGAGCTGGATATCCTGGGAATAAAGCACGCCGGAGCCTAGCAGGCCGGGTACGGGTTTCGCTTATCCGAGGGGCGAGCGGAACAGGGACGCCCGCGACGCGCGGGCCTTTAGATGACGTGGCGTCTGAAGGCGATGCCTTGGGCGATGTGCTGGCCGCATCCGTGCGCGGAGAGGAAGAGCGGTATGGGGAACGGAAGGCCGGGATCCTCGCAGGCCGGGCATGGGTTTGACAGGGGTATAGAATAAAAGAAAAGGGAAAGAAAACCGGATGGAGAAGAAAACCTTAAAAGTGACGCGGACGAGAAGGGTGAGGAGGACATGAAGATCGAGGTCGACCACCATGCCGGATTGCCGGGGGTTTTCACGCGTCGCAACGGCAAGGTGAAGATCAATGCCGGGACGCTTCATTACCGCGAGCTGAACAACATGGTCAAGGGAGCGGCCGCCGAGGGCGTGGAGGAGATCGAGCTGGAAAACGTCTTCGGACAGCGTTACATAGGATCGGGAATCCGCAAGCCGGTGCGCATCACCATCCATGGCGTGCCCGGCAACGACCTCGGCGCTTTCATGGACGGACCGAGGATAACCGTGGACCGCAACGCCCAGGACGGGGTGGGCAACACCATGAACAGCGGCACCATCGTGGTACACGGACGCGCAGGGGACATCGTGGCCATGGGCATGCGGGGTGGGAAGATCTTCATCCGCGACGGCGTTGGTTATCGCGCGGCCATCCACATGAAAGAGTACCGCAGGCATATCCCCGTGCTGGTCATCGGCGGGGAAACCCAGGATTTCCTGGGGGAATATATGGCGGGCGGCCTGGTGATCGTTCTGGGCCTGGGCAGGAAGGGAAGGCCCAGACTCACGGCGCGCCATATCGGGACGGGCATGCACGGCGGCCTCATCTTCCTG
>MU158543.1:3123-7583 GCA_015711875.1 Candidatus Solincola jinzensis
CTGCCTCCGGTGCGCGCGGTGGTGAACCTGCGCCGGTGGTTCACCCGCCCCTTCACGCTGGCGGCGCTGCGCGGCGAGTTCGACGTGCGTTTCGCCTACGCCCGGAGGCAGGGCGGGAGCGGCCTCATCTTCCTGCGCGGTGAGGTAGAGGAGCACCAGCTCGGGAAAGAGGCGTTAGCGGAGCCTGCCTCTGAGGACGACCTGGAGCTGATCCGACCCCATGTGGAGGAGTACGCCGGCTATTTCGGGGGTAGCGCCGAAGAGATCCTGGGCTCGGGCTTTATCAAGCTCCGCGCCAAGTCTCATCGCCCCTTCGGCGGGCTGTACGCGTATTGATATCCCCGATCTGTTAGCTTCCCGGTGGACTGATCCCTACCGGCCCCTGAGGGCCGGCTTTTTGTGCCGGCCTCTTCGCCGTGAAATGGGATTATGCCCGGGGGTTTTCGCCGGGCTCTTAAAGGCCTCCTGGTCATATCCATGACATTTACGGAAGGCATCGGGTTGTTCCGGTGGGCGCCGCGCAGGTCTTTCGGTCTCTCTCCCCGGGGAGCGGGATCGAGCCGGGTGGCGATTTCTCCGAGGGCGTATCAACCGATGTTTCGGCCAGTGGGCATGTGTGTTGACATGTCACCCGATACCGGCGCCAGGTCATGTTGTGGTATAGAGGAAAGATTTTTCAGCCCGTGGGCATGCGTGTTGACATGTCACTGTATGATGAGTGAGGTGGGAAGTGGACGGTCCGTGAACGGGTTTATTAAACGGTGCGAAAAGAGAAGTCCCTCCACGGCCGAGCCCACTTGTGAACCGGTGCGCGGGACGCGACTCAGAAATCATATCAACCATATCAACGTGCCCGAGGTAAAGGAGAAGCCGGGCGTCCAAGGGAAGATATGCGGCAGATCGCAGAGACATCGTCCAGATGATCGGCCGGGATTTCCTCTCGGTAGGCGAAAGAGTCCGGCGCGGCATGGATTGAACTGCCAAGACATTATGTGGATGATCGGCCGTGACCCTGAACGAGGTAGGGGCGGTGCGGCGAACCCCTTAAAGCGGGTATAATCGACGCTGTGGAAGCGCGTTTCACGCTCTTTTCTCGATGAAAAACGCGCGTGGATCACGGCGACGCGAGATTTGGCAGATCGCTCAGAAGCGGGTTTCGGGAAAAGCATGAAGGGAAGAGTCTACCTTCTCTGTGATGAAAGGCGGGAGGATTTCTTCCGGGGTGTCCTGGAGGAAAGCTTCGCGGTGGAGAGATATTCTCCTGAGAGCCTGGCGGGACTCCGGACGGGAGACCTTCTGCTGGCGGATTGCGTGGGGCGGGGTGGTGATTGGAGGGAATTCCTGGAAGGACTGAGGCGCGAGCTGGACGAAGGGGCGCTGCTGGTGGCGGTGCTGCGTTTCGAGCAGATGAGGTCCCTTGACGCAGGCGTGCCCATAGACGACTTCATCGCCGACGGCGGCACGGCGGAGGAGGTAAGGGCGAGACTGCGCCGCCTCATGGAGACGGGAGAGGCCTCTGGGGCGGCTATGGGGGCCAGGGAGCTGGAGATAGACGTGGACCGCTATGAGGTGAGAGTGGGAGGCAAGCGGATCGAGCTCACCTTCAAAGAATTCGAGCTGTTGAACTTCCTCGCTTCCCGCCCGGGAAAGGTCTTCACTCGCGAGGTGCTGCTCGAACAGGTATGGGGCTATGACTATTTCGGCGGCTCCCGCACCGTGGATGTGCACATAAGGCGCATCCGTTCCAAGATAGAGCGCGAGGGCCATACCTATATCCGCACCGTGCGCGGCGTCGGTTACATCTTCGAGCACGTGCCGCCGGAGTGAACGCGTCGCCCACTGGCGCGGAAAAAGCTCTTGTTGTGTTCTTGCGGGGTTTTGTCCGCCTCACCTCAACACCCTTATGACGGCGCAGGCGCTTAGCCCGCCGTGAGGCGTTGCGACAGGCGCGCCGCCCGTATCGCAACAAGGCCCAGGGACGAGATGAAACCCGAAATGGGCAGTTCCCACACAAGGGTTTGCGAAACCCCTCGGCCCCCTAAACCTTACACCTTGCAGCCACAAGGGCACGACAGCATGTCATGCAAGCGGACATCGCCCGCGGAACCCGGTGGAATACCGACTTCAACACCTTCAGGCAACTCGGTCCCTGGCGCAAGCGCCATGGAACAACGACGTCTCCACTGATCCTTCCAAAGGCCACCTTCTCAACGCGGTGGCCCCAGAGTCTGGCGGCCACGGAACAACGACATCTCCGCTGCTGCTTCCAGATCCCTCCACTATAGAAGCGTGGAGGCAGGGGGGAATCATCAGGCAAGAAGCCGACGCAGCCTGGATGAGCCGCCTCCGCGCTACTCGTTCGTTAATAGAGTGGAAACAGAGATGTTATCGACTCTTAACGCGCGCGAAAAAGACCTGTAAAGAGCGGTCCCTAGACTGATTGTACATAGGCGGAACCGAGCGAGAAAGGAGGCAAGGTCATGTCCATTGCTTTTCGCCGTTGGGGACCGTTGGTCGTGGGGGTGATCCTGTGCTTCCTCCTCTTCATGCTTGCGGGAGGAAGCGCCAAGGCGAGAGCCGACGCCAGTGGCGAACAGACGGGGGGTTCTCAGGATGTGGCTGAAGACCTCGTGGAGGAGGTCGGCCACAGCAAGGTGGCCATAAACTTCATCTGGGTATTCCTGGGAGCTATCCTCGTCTTCTTCATGCAGGCCGGCTTCGCCATGGTGGAGACAGGCTTCACTCAGGAGCGCAACGCCGTGCACGTGATGATGACCAACTTCACCATCTTCGCCATCGGCACCCTGGGTTATTTCCTCGTGGGGTACGCGCTGATGTTCGGCGGGGTGGGGGCGCTGGCCACGCTGGGAGGGGCGGAGATCCTCAACGCCAAGTTCGAGGTGGCACGGGGTTGGTCGCTCTTGGGCCTCAAGGGGTTCGCCCTTTCGGGGAGCGGCGTCTATGACGTGGGGGTCTTCCTCTTCTTCCTCTTCCAGGTGGTGTTCATGGACACCGCTGCCACCATCGTCACCGGCGCCATGGCCGAGAGGTGGAGGTTCAAGGCCTTTATCGTCTACGGGTTCTTCATGTCCATGATCCTCTACCCCGTCTTCGGCCACTGGGTATGGGGCGGCGGGTGGCTTTCTCAGCTGGGTTCCAATCTCGGCCTCGGGCATGGCTTCGTCGATTTCGCCGGCTCTTCCGTGGTGCATGCCGTCGGCGGCATCTGCGCCCTGGCCGGCGCCGTGGTCATCGGGCCGCGCATCGGGCGCTTCGACCGCGATGGCAGGCCCCGCGCTATCCCTGGCCATAACGTGCCCATGGCCATCATCGGGGTGATCATATTGGTCTTCGGCTGGTTCGGGTTCAACTCCGCCAGCACCCTATCCGGCAACGACCTGCGGCTGGCGGTGGTGGCGGTGAACACCCTGCTGGCCGCCTGCGCGGGGTGCATGACGGCCATGCTTTACATGTGGAAGAGATGCGGAAAGCCTGACCCTTCCATGACCGCCAACGGCATGCTCGCTGGTTTGGTGGCCATAACCGCTCCCTGCGCTTTTGTCCCCGCCTGGGCGGCGCTGGTGATCGGGGCGGTGGCCGGGGTGCTGGTCTGCGTCGGTGTCTTCGCCCTTGAGAAGCGGCGCATAGACGATCCCGTGGGCGCGGTGGCGGTACACGGCATGAACGGCATATGGGGAGTCCTTTCCCTTGGCCTCTTCGCTGACGGGACTTACGGTTCCGGCCTCAATGGCGTGGAGAGCGCCGTGAGGGGTCTTTTCTTCGGAGACGCGGGTCAGCTGGCCGCCCAGGCCATAGGGGCCGTGACCTGCGTGGTCTTCGTCTTCGGCCTTTCCTACCTCTTCTTCCGCCTGCAGGACCGCTGGCAGGGTATCAGGGTGTCGCCACAGCAAGAAGTGGACGGATTGGACGCGCATGAGATGGGGGTTTCCGCTTACACCGACGACAGCCGTATCAACCTGCCGTTGACGGAGATGATCATGGACTCAACGAGAGCAGCGGCTCTGGAAGGGGAGTGATGCGGGATGAAGAAGGTAGAGGCCATCATCAGGCCGGAGCGCCTGGAACCGGTGATGGAGGAGTTGCGGGGACTGGGATATCCGGGCGTGACCATCACCGAGGTCAAGGGCCACGGCAAGCAGAAGGGCGTGACCCATATGTGGAGGGGGGCGGAGTACCGCGTGGAGTTCCTGCCCAAGCTCAAGCTGGAGGCGGTGATCCTGGACGAGGACCTGAGCAAGGTGGTGGCGGCGATGACGCGGGCGGCGCGCACCGGCAACATCGGAGACGGCAAGATATTCATCTATGAGGTGGAAGACGCCGTGCGCATCCGCACCGGGGATTCGGGAGCCGTTGCCATCTGAGCGTGGTCAGGCGACGTGATGGCCTTTCCGGGTTCTTGGGATGGCGGGCCGGGAGCGGCAAAGTTCCCGGCCCCTCCC
>JACVJG010000116.1 GCA_015711875.1 Candidatus Solincola jinzensis
GGCCCGTTGCCTCAACCCCCGGTGGATCTCCCAGGCCAGGGCAGACGGACCGCACAGCATGACCCTCGTTTTCTCGCGCTCTTACGGCATGATGACCATCCTTTGACGAAGCGGTTCGCGCGCATAAGGCGGCCGGGAGCGCCCGACGCTCCGTGAAAAAGGACGTTGGTATGCGACCCACGCGAAACACTTGCGAGGCAAGGCGGCACCACGCGCCCTGGCCTCAGAACCGCCCCTTCCGGCTCCCCTGTCTCGAGGCCTTCAAGCGGGAGCCCGGGAAGAGAGCTCTGTGCATCATGCCCTCCGCGTGCCACGAGCGTGAGTCCATCCACGCTGCCTCCCTTGTCTCGACGCCGTATCACAGATGTAGGGAACAGGGGCCTGTACTTCATGCCCTCCGCGCGCCACAATAATCACGAAACGATCTCGATGGGTCCTGGCGCCAAGGCCGGTATCAGCGAGAAAGGGTTTTGGAAATGCGGTTGATCGACACCCATGCCCACCTGGACCTCCTGGAGGAGGACGTGGGTGCGGCTCTGGAGAGGGCGCGTGAAGCGGGCGTCGACGCGGTGGTAACGGTGGGGATAAACATCCCCTCCAGCCGCCGCGCCCTGGAACTCGCCCACTCCTTCCCTGAAGTGTGGGCGGTGATCGGGGTTCACCCCCACGACGCCTCTGACTTGGACGAGGGCGCGCTGCGCGAGCTGCGCGGCCTCGCGGTCGACCCCCGAGTGGTGGGCATCGGCGAGACCGGCCTGGACTTCTACCGCAATCTATCCCCCCGCGGCGACCAGGAACGCGCCTTCCGCTCCCAGCTGGACCTGGCGGCGGAGCTCTCCCTGCCCGTGGTGGTACACGACCGTGAAGCCCACTCAGATACCATGCGCATCCTGGAGGAATACGCCCCCTTCGGCGGCAGGCTGATCATGCACTGTTTCTCGGGCGATCTGGACATGGCCCGCGCCGTTCTGGACATGGGAGGCTATGTCTCGGTGGCGGGGCCGGTCACCTTCCACAACGCGCGCCGCCTGCAGGACATCGTGCGCGAGCTCCCCCTGGAAAGATTGCTCATCGAGACCGACTGCCCTTTCCTCTCCCCCCACCCTTTCCGCGGCAAACCCAACTCCCCCGAGCGCCTGGCGCTGATCGCCGCCAAGGTGGCCGAGCTGAAAGGCATCACCCCTGAGGAGCTGCGCCTCCCCGACCCCTTCTCCCTCCCCTGAGGCCACAGGCACGGGGGTCAGGCACGGGGGTCAGGCCTCGCCTGATGCCTGGGCACGGGGGTCAGGCCTCGCTTGATGCCTGGGGCAGCGTGCGCGGGTCTTGCCTGGCTGGCCGTAGATCGACAGGATAGCGGTAACGTCTCGCTGAATTCCAATATCAAGCCGGAAAACCATGCGGGATTAGCGCTTGAGAACCCTGTTCCTCGCCGGCCAGAGGGCTATCTCTTCCCGCCCTGTCATCATGCGGGGGCCGTGGACGCCAGGGCGCAGGAACGCCAGGGTGGGAACAGCGCACTCCCACGCCCCGGTGACTCCGATGGGAAAACCTGTCTCCATCGCCACCCACGACCTATCACCTCCGGGCGAGAGGCGGCGGCTTGCGCTTTATCATTCATGCCGGTATCCACCGGGCGCGTTATCCGCTCCCCCCGCTCCTCTACACCAGTAAGCGCTTCCGCCACAAGCCTTTGAGCGGTTTTCTCCCCTCCCGAGAGCACGCGCGCGGCGCAGGCCAGCATGTCGAAGGCCATCGCAATGGCTTACATGCTTCACCTTGGCTTTCCGCCGCCGACTCCCACCAGGGCCGCCGAGCCCCGCCATCTCTCCGCCTTGACGGAGCGATGCGGCGCATCCCCTTGCGCTGCGGGCCCCCGTCTAACCGCCCTTCCCCCGCAACCACGCGGCGTAAACCTCGCGTTGGGAAACGCCGTGCTTTCCCGCTATCGCTCGCACCGCCTCACGGGGCGCCATACCGGCGGCGATCAACCCCGCCACCTCTTCGGCGAGCTGTGGCAAAGGCTGCGCCTCCCCTCCCTCCCCGGGGCCGACGACGACCACGAACTCGCCGCGGCTGCTACCCTGCTGCAGCAAGGCAGGCAGCTCGGCGGCTTTTCCCCTCAGCACCTCCTCGTGCGCCTTGGTCAGCTCCCTCGCCACCACCAGCTCCCTCTCCGGGGCCAGCTCCGCCAGGTCTCCCAAGCTATCGAGAATGCGATGCGGCGCCTCGTAAAAGACTATCGCCTCTCCCTCGCGCAGCAGCGACAGCAGGAGGGAGCGCCGCTCCCTCCGCTTGCGGGGGATGAACCCCAGGTAGCGGAAGGATGAGAGGGGAAAGCCGCAGAGCGACAGCGCCGCGGTGAGGGAGCTGGGGCCTGGCACCACCTCTACCTCCAGCCCGCGGCGCACGCACTCCCGCACCACCCGGAATCCGGGGTCGGCCACGCCCGGCATGCCGGCGTCGCTCACCACCGCCACCTTTTTCCCCGACTCCACCTCGTCAGCGACCGACAGCGCTTTTTCCCGTTCGTTGTCGCCATGGTAGCTGGTCACGGTGGTGTGGATATGGTAGCGGGAAAGCAGTTTGCGCGCACGCCTGGTGTCTTCCGCCGCCACCAGGTCCACCTCGCGCAGCACCCTCAGGGCGCGCAAGGTAATGTCTTCCATATTGCCGATGGGCGTGCCTACCAGGTAGAGCTTTCCTTTTTCCATAAGTGGATTATATACCTGCGGCAGTCCGCGACGGTTGCGCGGAAAAAATGGGGGAGGCCCTTGCGCGGTGATGCGGATCCGTGGATCCCGGGCTCAAGCCTTGCGGCGGGCGAGAAGGGTGTTCACCAGCTCCAGCTGGGCGGTGTAATCGAGATCCGGGGCCAGCTCCGCTATGCGCCTGAGGATCTGCGCCGATGCGTAATACATGTATATGGGAACCGGCCTGGAGGACACGCGATAGCATATGCCGTGTTCGGCCAGTTCCTCCAGCGCCCTCTCCACCTCGTCCCGGTTGCGCCCGAGACGCATCCCTATCTTTTCCGCGCTGTCAACCGTGCCCGGGTTGTCCTTGAAGAAGGTGATGAGTTCCAGTTTTATCCTGTCGATGTCCGTATCCCGGACGATGAAATTCCCTACTCGAGCCAAATCGCCACCTCGTGTCAACTTTTTCGCGCCCGCGACCTGCCGCTTGACGTCACCTTCACACCTATCGCAGGCCAATGCTTTCGCCCGGCGGCCGCGCCACGCGGTTGCTCCGCCTTGCCGCGTCTGAACCGCGCCAGCTGCGCGCAAAATCTCCTTATTTCTTTATCTCCGCATGCTTGCACGTGACATTATCTAATTCGGCACCAGCCTGCGTCATCTTAACCCGTGCCGCAGAGGGGAGGCCGGTATCCCCGGGCAAGGGCTGAAAACCCCCGCCCGGGGTGCTCTCGAGCCCGCGGCGGGAGAGTCGAGAGGCCGTGACGCCGGCGCCGCGGCGATGACGGGGGGACTCTCCGGGCACGAATGTCCCGGCATGCGCGCCAGGCGATGGCCACCTGCGGCCTGTCGATACCGCATATTTTACGCGGGCGCCTATGGGTTTAAGAATAACCGTGAGGCCGTCCCGTCTTCCTGAAAACGCGACCAGAGGCCGTTTGCTGAAAGCCCTTGTCAAAACGTGAGGCCGGCTCCATAATTACCCCTGTGTAACCGGAGACCTTTGAAGCGATCACAAGTACGGCGCATTCCGCGAGCTCACCTGAGCGAGAAACGATAGAGAGACGAAAGCAGCATGGTAAGAAAAAAGCCACCCAAGGGGCCCCGCCGCGGAAGGGCAGCGGCCGCGGCATCGCGTATCCTGGCCGCGCTGTTGATGATATGCGCGTCCCTCTTCTTCTCGTTCCTGCCCCAGGGCTCCAACCAGGCCTCCGCGAGCCAAGGCCCCCAGCCCCCGGGGGATGCCTGGGCGTCCGACCGCCCCGGCGACAACGGGGGAAAGGTGGATCTGGGATGGTCGGACAGCCCGTCGAGCGGGGTAGTGGCCTACCGCGTCTACCGCTCAAACCGCTCGGGCGGCCCTTACGAAATGCTCAGCGAACGCCGCACCGACTCCGCCGTGAACTACCTCGGGTACGTGGACACCGGGCTGACCGACGGCGTCACCTACTACTACGTGGTGACCGCCGTGGACGGCTCGGGGCGGGAAGGCCCGCCGACGGCGGAGCTGGCGGCGACACCGCAGGCGCAGCTTTTCGAAGCGGCGGTGACGGTGCAGAAAAGCATGGTCATCTCCATAGCCGAGCAGAAGTTGTATTGCCTTGAGAACGGGCGTGTGGTGTACGTCTTCCTGGTCTCCACGGGAGCGGGCGGCACCCCCACCCCCACCGGAAACTTCCGCATCCTCTACCACGACCAGGCCCATCCTGTGCCGAAGTACCCGGGCTGTGTATGCTATTACTGGATGGGCTTTTACGAGGATTACGCCATCCATGCCTGGCCCACCTACAACGGGGTGCAGTCGAACTACGAGGGCCTGGGGTATCCGGCTTCCCACGGTTGCGTGAGGTTGGATCCCACGCAAGCCCACATCCCCTACTACTGGGCTCCGGATGGCACTCCCCTTTCCATCATTTCCGGTCCTTTCCAGGCGCCCCCCATGCCCATACGCGGCGGGCATGTCTCCAGGGGTACCGCGGCATCTCACACCGACTGGTACTTCGCGGAGGGATACACGGGGGGAGGGTTCGACGAGTACATCCTGGTCTTCAACCCCGAGGAAGTCGCCACCTCTTTCGACCTCGAGATGATGCTGCCGGACGGCAGTTCCCATATTTCCGCCTTCAACATAGGCCCTAAAACCCGCGTCACCTTCCACGTGGACGACTTCCCCGGCATGTCCGACACCAACGTCTCGGTGCACGTGCATGCCCAGGGTCCGGTAGTGGCGGAGCGCGCCATGTACTTCGACTACAACGGGAAAACGGGGGGGCATGTCTCCCTAGGGGTGAACGAGCCCGCGAAGGAATGGTATTTTGCCGAGGGCTATACGGGAGGCGGCTTCGACGAGTACATCCTGGTCCTCAACCCCAATACCCGGGACGCGGTGGTGACCCTGGACTTCATGAAGCCCGACGGCAGCGTGTACTCCCAGGATTTCCCCGCCCGCGCCGGGAGCAGGATAACCATCAACGTGGACGCCGCCCCGGACATGGGGGACACCGACGTCTCGGTGAGGTTGCGGTCCGACCTGCCGGTGGTGGCGGAGCGCGCCATGTATTTCGGCTACGCGGAATGCCCGGGGGGCCATGTGCAGGCGGGGTGCACCGACCCCGGCATCCTGCGCTTCTTCGCGGAGGGCTACACCTCGCGTTTCTTCGACACCTACCTCCTGGTGATGAACCCCAACGAGTACGATCTCCCGGTGGTGGTGACCTTCTGCCGGCCGGACGGCTCCACGGTGGGCCAGCCCATGATGGTCGGCCCCCACAGCCGCGCCACCCTCAAGGTCAACCTGGTGCCCGACCTCTCGAGTTCCGAGTTCTCCATCCGCGTGGACACCGGCGGCCCGGCGGTAGTGGAACGCGCCATGTATTTCAGCTACCCCCGCCAGTAAGAGCCGTGCCGCGTCATGCCACGGGAAGCCTCGCGCGACCTTCCGGTTCCTTCTCGCGCCAGGCCGGCGAAACGCGCGCCGCGGGACACGCCGAAGGCGGCTGCGTGGAGGGGCAACCCGGGTGTCCATTCCATCGTCTATAATCCATGATGGACGCGCTCAAGCGCGCGCGGGCTCACGGCGCTTAACGGCGAGCTCTACCGCGCGGACACGACTGCGGGTGAGCGCCCGTCACCGGCCCGGGCGGCCGCCGAGAAGGAGACGGGGCGACCCGGGAGAAGAAAGAGGTGTGAATGGTTATGACGAGGACGCGCGCCGCAAAGGGTACGTACCGCATGCGATATGACAGCATGGTATCGACTGGTGGGGTGGTGTCTTGATCTGTCCGGAATGCGGCAGCTACCAGCCCGACAGGGCGAAGTATTGCGGCATCTGCGGCTCCGCCCTTTCCCAGGACGGCCTGGTGGAGAGCTTCCTGGGGGATAAGGCCGAGCACGAGATCGTGCTTCCCCGCCGCCGCAGCATAGGCTTCTATCTGCTCCTGGTGGCCATCGTGGCTGCCTCGCTGGCCGCCCTGGCGGGAGGCGGCTACCTGGTATACCGCATGGCCTGGGGTGGCGGTGGCGAGGAGCAGGAAAAGGCCGAGGCGGTGGACAACACCCTGGAATACGGCGACCCGGACCTGGGCTTCACCATCTCCTACCCCAATAACTGGACCCTTGCCAACGAGGCGCTTGAAGACGACGAGCTCGCGTCGCTCACCATATCCCTCACCAGCAGGAAAACTATTTCCCTGCGCGCCTTGCAGCTCGATCCCCTTATCTCCATAGGCGGGCTGGAAAGCATCGAGGAGTACCTGGAGGAAGACGCGCTGCGGCGCATGCGCGCCCTGGGGGGCGAACCCGGGAACACGGGCTCCCTATCCGGCGATGGCAAGCCCGCAACGGGCGGCGGTTACGGCACCGGCACGGGCGCGACCACGGGCACGGACGGCCAGGCCGCCGGCGAGGAAACCAGGGGCTACGGTCTTTTTACCTCCAGCAAGGTCTCGGGCCTTCCCGCCTTCTACACCGAGTTCGACGCCAACCTCATGGGGGAGGAAACCCGCTTCCTCCTCTTCTACATCGTGGCCGGAGACCACCTGTTCCTTTTCCAGGGCCAGGCGCCCTATGCCGAATACAAGGCGGTCAGGCCCCAGTTCTTCTCCATCACCGGCTCCTTCAAGTGGGAGGAGCCTGAGGGCAGAGCGGAGGAAACACCCCTCTGATCCCCAAGCCCTTGAGATAAGGCCTGCGTGCGCGAGTCCTACGTAAGATTCCTGGGATTCGCAATGGGCTTCGCAGCATATAGAACTTGAGACAAGGCCTGCGTGCGCGAGCCTTGCGTAAGGCTGGCGCGTAAGACCTCCATTCCATGCACACCCTTGCGCTGCATTCCGGCACAACCCCACCGACAGGCATAGAGGGATGCGCGGGAAGCGCCAGCTTGGTCCTCTCTCCGCCTCCATGATCCTCTCCTTCTATCCCCGGATGCTTACCGTCTCCAAGGGAGGCAGGGGATATGCGGGAGACTTGTTTCTTCTCCCTATGACGCCCGGTGGAGCACGCCCGGTAGCCGCCAAGAGCGGTTGTTCCGGCATCGCCGCGCGCGTGCGTTTACCGCCCCGCTCCACCGGTGAACTCGCATATGCCACTCCTCAACCGCCATACCCTCCACCTTGCCTGCGGACTTCGCAAGGCGCGCGCAGGCCGTTCTCCCGAAACCTTCACCACGGCCGCCACCGTGGTCCCGTCAGGGAACCTCGAAAGGTATAGGCGAGCGAGGCGTGGAATACTGCGGTAAAGGGCTGGTTCCGTATGGTAGTCTTTTACCTGTGCCGCCTCAAGGCATGCCGGGATACCGCCCAGCATCTCCACGTAATTCTTGTCCAGGTAAACGAAGGGACCGGAGACGATGCGGTAAAATCCGCCGCC
>JACVJG010000117.1 GCA_015711875.1 Candidatus Solincola jinzensis
AAAGGGGGGTTCGGTATGGAGAAGATCTGGCTGAAGAATTACGACTACCCTTGATGCCCAGGCATTTACCCTCCCCGGGAAAGGATGTTCGATGGGTCTGCCGATCTGGACGGGTCGATCTTTTCTCAGGATCAGCGACCATTTCCCCTCCCCGAGAGCCCGGGCCTGGCACGGGCGCGAGGTGAGGCCCTCCCTCGGATGGTTGACGCGAATAGGGATGTGCCGCAAAAATATTGCTTAATAAGTCCGGCTGGGGATGCGTCAATAAACGGCGCGCGCCGTTTCCAGGCTGTCGGCGGTCGCGCGCCAAGGATGTCGCGGCTCCGAAGATCTGCTACCAGACATGCTTGGGTCGTAAAAGGCGCATCGGTAGGGGTATCCCCTTCCTGATCCGCCAGAGACGACGGGAGAGGCGGGTGCCCGAAAAGCCGGGGGCGCGAGCACGTGACGGGTTTGGAAGAAAAGGGGGGTTCGGTATGGAGAAGATCTGGCTGAAGAATTACGACTATTTCGTTCCCGAGACGATACGTTACCCCAACATACCGCTTTACCAGTTGTTGGAGCTTACCTGCGTTAAGTACGACGAGAACGTGGCTACCATCTTCTTCGATCAGCAGCTCACCTACGGCCAGATCCGGGACCAGGTGCGCCGCTTCGCCGCCGCCCTCAAGGGGATGGGGGTGAGGAAAGGCGACCGCGTGGCCATCATGCTCCCCAATTCCCCCCAGTTCGTCATCTCCTACTACGGGGCGCTGGAGGCGGGGGCCACGGTGGTGAACATCAGCCCCCTGCACGTGGAGCGGGAGCTGGAATACGAGTTCAACGACTCGGGCTCGGAGACCCTTATCTACCTCGACCTCTTTGACGCGCGCATCCAGGCGGTGAGGGACAGATCCCCCCTGAAGAGGATCATCGCCTCCAGCATCACTGACTACATGGAGAACCCTGTAAACCCCAACGTGGAGAAAGGCAAGGACACCTATTTTCTCCGCGAGGCGATAGCGGATTCCGCCCCGGAGGTTCCCGACGTGGATATCGACCCCGCCGAGGACCTCGCCGCCCTGCAATACACCGGGGGCACCACCGGGCTTCCAAAGGGGGTCATGCTCACCCACCGCAACCTGCTGGCCAACGCCATGCAGTGCTCCATGTGGGCCAAGGAGTTCACCGAGCGCGGCAAGGATGTCTACCTTGACGTCATCCCCTTCTTCCACTCCTACGGTCAGACGGTGGGCATGAACACCGCCATCGCCAACGCCGCGGCCATGGTCCTCATCCCCCAATTCGAGATCAACATGATGCTGCAGGCCATCCAGAAATACCGCCCCAACTTCTTCCCCGGGGTTCCCACCCTTTACGTGGCCATCCTCAGCCACCCGCAGGCGCTTGACTACGGGGTGGACAAGATCCGCCTCTGCAACTCCGGGTCCGCCCCCATCCCGGTGGAGGTCATCAAGCAGTTCAGCAGCATATCCGGGGGGATCTTCTGCGAGGGTTACGGGCTCTCCGAGGCCTCCCCGGTCACCCATTCCAACCCCATCATGGGCCTGCGCAAGGTGGGTTCCGTGGGCATCCCCTTTCCCGACACCGAGGCCAGGATAGTGGACGTGGAGACGGGCACGCAGGAGATGGGGATAAACGAGCCCGGGGAACTCATCATCCGAGGCCCCCAGGTCATGAAGGGCTACTGGGAAAAGCCCGAGGAGACGGCGGAGACCCTGCGCGACGGCTGGCTCTACACCGGGGACATCGCCACCATGGACGAGGACGGCTACTTCTATATCGTGGACCGCAAGAAGGACATGATCATCGCCGGCGGGTTCAACATCTATCCCCGCGAGGTGGACGAGGTGCTCTACGAGCACCCCAAGGTGCAGGAGGCGGTGACGGTGGGGGTGCCGGACGAGTACCGCGGGGAGACGGTGAAGGTGTTTATCGTGCTCAAGCCGGGCGAGGAATGCACGGAGGAGGAGATCATCTCTTTCTGCCGCGAGCGGCTGGCCCCCTACAAGGCGCCGCGCATGGTGGAGTTCCGCCCCGAGCTGCCCAAGACCATGGTGGGCAAGATCCTGCGCCGCGCCCTGCGCGAGGAGGAGATCGCCAGGCAGAGGGCAGAGAAAAGCGAGGGCTGAGGGGAAGGAAAAGGCACGGGCCTCCGGCCTGTTCGGTTGCGGTATATCTCCAGGAATTAGAGGCACGCGGAAACGGACTATACGCCCAGAACGGCGTGGGCCGCGCGAGGCCACGGGGAGGGCGGTACCGCCGGCGTCATGCGGCCTGGCGACCGCGAGGCATCCATGGCGCGAGATCCCGAGAGGCTGGAAGCCGCGTTTGAGAGCTCTATCTCACGCCTTTACGCTTCATATCCCGCCCTTTTTCGCCGATAAGCGGTGCAAGGAGGTGGTGACGATGGAGACTTCACAGTGGGTGGTGCTGGGAGCGGGAGGAACCGCTTTGCTGCTAGGGATCGTCCTCGCCGTGCTGGGATACCGTGGTAGGAAAAAACTGGCTTGCATGGAAGCCACTCCCACGGTGACCGCCGCCGACGCCGCGAAGATGTGCATGTCCACACCCGGCGCCCGGGTCGAGGTGGTCGGATTGGCGGAGGCGGAACAGCCCCTGTCATCGCCTACCGCACAGATGCCCTGCGTTTATTACCGCTACAAGCTCGAGCATCGCGTGCAGGAGAGGGTAAGGGACGAGTCCACCGGCGCCTGGAGGTACGAGGAGAGCTGGGAAACCGTCGATGAGCGCGAGGAGGCGGTGCCTTTCTACGTCAGGGATTCCTCCGGCACCTGCCTGGTCTATCCTGACGGCGCGGATTTCGTCGCAGAGACCAGGACCCAGGAGGGATACGGCGACGGCCGTGACTACCTCAGCTCCTCGGGACTCGCGGAAGGGATACTGGAGGGCATCCTCGGCTCCCTGGGGGGACGCAGCGAGAGCGTGATCGGGTACCGCGTCACCGAATCGGTGATCAGCGTCGGGCAGCCGGTCTACGTCCTCGGCTCGGCCCGGCGCAGCGGAGAAACCGCTTCGCTGGGCAAGGGCGATGGGCCTTTTATCATAAGCAACAAGATGGAGGAGGAGCTCTCCCGGAAATACAAACGCTCCTCAACCCTTCAGTACGCCTTCGCCTGCGTCCTGGCCATGGGGGGCGTCGCCGCCATGGTCTATTCCGCCTTCATGTAAAGGTCAGGTTCCAGGGTTCGGTAACATCCATATATTGCCATTATGTCGTTTGTCACCCGCAGGGGGATAATGAGAAAGGCGGTTCACGGCGGCCGGTCGACGGAGACCGAAGTACACGCGGGAGGGGGGAGTCGGCGATGGGCTGGGAATCCGACCTCAAGCAGGCGATAAGCGAGGGCGACGAGGTCAGGGCGGGCGAGATAGCAGGCCGCGCCCTCGAGGAGGGGGCTTCCCCAAAGGAAGTGCTGGAAAAAGGGGCGGTGCCCGGCATCTACGAGGCCGGCCGGCTGTGGCAGGAGGGGACCTACTTCCTACCCGACATCATCCTGGCTGTCGAGGCCTACAGGGAAGCGATGAAGCGCGTCGAGCCCCTGCTGGCGAGCGGAGACGTCACCTACAAGGGCAGAGTGGTCATCGGCTCGGTGGAGGGTGACGCCCACGACATCGGCAAGAACATCGTGGTCGCCCTGCTGCGCAGCGCCTCCTACCAGGTGGTGGACCTGGGGGTGGACGTGCCCCTGCCGCGCTTCGTGGAGCGGGCGCGCGAGCTGGAGGCGGACGTGCTGGGCATGGGCGCCTATATGACCACCACCATGCGCGGCATGGAGGAGGTCATGCGCCTCCTGGAGGAGGCGGCGCTGCGAGAAAAGGTCAAGGTCATCGTGGGCGGGGCCGCGGTAACCCGCGAGTACGCCGAGAGCATCGGCGCCGACGGCTACGCGGACAACGCGGCCGAGGCGGTGGAGCTTGTGGACCGGCTGCTGGGAGCGAGGTGAGCCGGCCATGCCGGCCCCGCTCAACGCCAGGCGAGAAGAACGCCGTCCCAGGGAAGGGCCGGCACTTCCCCGAAGCCGCACGAGACTCATGCATCCTTCGCATATCGGCAAGGAGGGCGCGAGATGACGGTGATCGAAAAGACGGGGATGCAGGCGAGGGTGATGCTCAAGCTCAACAAGGCCGTGGCCTTCTCCCGCGGCCTGCGCCTGGGCCGCCTGGACGGGTTCGAACGCCTCATCGCGGGGATATACGGAACACCCGACCGCGTGCCGGTCATCGCCCAGCCCTACACCTACGCCATGGGCCTGCACGGCCTTTCCCCCAGGGTCTTCTTCAGCGAGCCCAGGCCCTTCATCCATGCCTCCGGCAACTTCGCCCGCTACTTCGGCGTCGACTTCTGGTCGCCGGTGTTCGACTTCTACAACATCGAGCTGGAGGCCCTGGGGCAGAAACTCCTCTGGCGTGAGCGCAGCGAGCCGGACGTGGACACCTCCGACCCCCTTGTCAAGAGCGAGAGCGATCTTGCGCGCCTGCGCCCTCCACGGCCGGGCCTGGACGGGCGCATGCCCTATGTCTTGGAATCATACCGGCGTTATATGGAGCTCATGGGGGTGCCGCCCATGGCCTATGTCTGCTCCCCCTTCACCATGGCCGTGCTCATCCGGGGTTACGTCAACTTTATAAGGGACATGCGGCGCAACCCCTCTTTCGCCCACCGCCTCTTGGAGTTCCTGAGCATGGAGGTGGTGGTGCCGTGGATAGACAAGATCGTGGAGGTCACCAACCCCTCCATCGTCACCATGTCCGACGCCTGGGCCTCGCAGCCCAACGTCACCACGGACATGGTGCGGGAGTTCTGCCTCCCCTATGTCGAGAAGGTCATCCGCGCCACCAACTCTCCCCTGCGCACGGTGCTGGACACGGCGAGCTGGGGCGAGCGCGCGGTGGCGGACCCCCGCGAGGTGCTGGATCTGAAGATGGAGATGATGACGCGCGGCAACGGGCTGAAGGCCCTGCGTCCTTTCTTCCTCCTGGTGTGGAACGAGGATTACGAGGCGGTCGGCGTTCCCACGGTCAGGAGTTATGCCGAGGAGAAGAAAGTAGCCCTCCTGCTCAACTTGAGGCCCGACCTCATCGAGAAAGGCCCCCCCGAGGCGGTGGCGGGGAACGTGCGCAAGCTGATACGGGAAGGGGCGGGCAGGGGCAGGTTCGTGCTCTTGATAAACCTGGTGCCCATCGGCACACCGGTCGAGCACGTCCACGCGGCGGTGGCGGCGGTAAGGCAGTTCGGGGCCTATCCCATCGCTCCCGACCTGGAAAGCCACCCCTTCCGCATGCCGGAACCCACGCCTTTCGCGGAGTGGATGAGGAAGGAAGGCCTGCCCGTCTGAGCGATATGGGAATCCCCGCCTGAACGGCATCATGACAACGGAGCAAGCCAAGATATCTATCGTCTATACAGGTGTTGTCGTCAAGATTCCAAACCAGTGTTCATGATGCGTTTAATCATTTGGTATATTATGGTATATATTGCCGTCTTTCTCAGGGCTTCATCACGTGTCCTTTGGCGCTGAGATCCCTCTTTGGTGGGTGACCTCGCTCCCCTCACGCTAGCGAAGCGACACAAACAAAGAGCGGTGTTCGGGTGTTCAGGTGAAGAGATGCAGCCGGGAAAGGCCTACCGGCATCGCTAGGGTGAACGAAAGCGATATGAGGAACCGTCTTGCCGACCTGCTCGTAAGCGATGCATGTCATGAGCTGGAGTCATTCCTCGACTTGGCGCACATAAACCCGGTAAACTCGCTCGCCGCCGGCCTTGAAGCACTGGCCGCAACCCGGGGCGGCCTCCGTCTCCAATTCCTCCAGCAGGCACTCGAAGCCCAGTTCCAGGTACTCGTCCAGGACCCGCTTGAGGTGGCCGCCCGCGGAGACCACCGCCTCCCGCCAGCCGCCTAGCGCGACCTCCTCGCGATCCCGCATCAGCCGGCAGCGCGGCGGGAAGTTCGCCTTGCCGTTCGTCTCAACGTCCAGCTTCCGACCTCCTCTTGCGCCGGTCGCTCCCGTCTTTCCCGATCTATATTAACCCATGTCGGCATAGCATCCATCACGCCGTCTTGCACGTGCCCGAGAACGATAAGAGCACGGGTTCTCGAGACTCCGTTTCTTCACCTCGGACCGAAGGCGGCCGGCTGGCCGAGAACCGAGATATAGTGAAACCGCAATATGCCCGATCAAACCTACACTGTGTTGGTATGATCTGGTTGTTTATTGTTTTCCATCTCTTCTCGATCAGCCCTTCGAGGACTGCTCTGAAAATAGTGCGCCTTTCACAACACAACATATTGTGTTTTAAGCGCCTCGCGGCTGTTTTCATCCTCGGATGGTGTCACATCCGCGTGACATGAACCAATGACTCACCTTCCTCCATTTTCCAGATTTTCACCCGAACCGGTATCCGGCTCCGGCCCAAACCCCGCAGCGGCCCCGGACATGAGACGACAGGTTGACCGAGAATAAGAAAAATGGCGGCAATATGCCAGTAATTACCAGGATTGAGCTGGAATAATGCATGTTCTACCCTTGCGAGATTTCAATTATCGGTCGGCCTGACGAGGCCTGACCCCATGTCCGGGATACAAACCCCTTACAGGCTGGGGAACCGTTCAGGGAAGAGCATCTTGGCCAGGGTGATGAAGATGAGCATCGATTCCTGGGAAGAGTTGGTGGACTTGTTCGCCAGCACCACGATAGTGGCGTCTTCCTCGGGCAGGTAGAGCACCGTGCTGTTAAACCCGAAGATGGCCCCGTTGTGTCCGAGGAATCCCCCCAGGCTCATTATCCCGAGGCCGTACCTGCCGTCCACGTTCGCCAGCTCGGGGACCTCCACCCAGTCGAGCTGCTGCGCATGCATCTCCTCGCTCAGCAGCTCGCCACTGGCCAGGGCCTTCGCCCAGATCTTCAGATCCTCCAGGTTGGAGATCATGGCCCCACCCGCCCAGGGCACCGACGGGCTCACCCGGGTGTAATCCATCAAGGTCCCGTCCTCCTGCAGCACGTAACCGCGGGAGTGTCCCTCGGGCATGTCCGGCGCAGTGGGGAAGGAGGTGTGGGAGAGCCCCAGGGGCTCGATGATGCGTTCCTGTATCTCGTCCTCGATGGCATTGCCGGTGACCTGCTCCGCGATCATCCCCAGGATCTCGTAGTTGGTGTCGGAGTAGTGCCAGCCCTGACCGGGCGGGAAGTCGGGCGGATGGGCCAGCGCGATATCCAGGCTCTCCTGTGGGGTCATCTCCATGAGGGGATCGGAGGTGAAGGCGTCCAGGAATCCCTCGTCCTCGGAGAAGCTGAAGATGCCTGCGGTCATGTTGAGGAGCTGCCGGACGGTTATCTCGTCGCCGTAAGGCACTCCCTGTACGTATTCCTCCAACCGGTCGTCCAGGTCCAGCAATCCCTCGTCGGCGAGCATGAGCACCAGGGCGGCGGTGAAGGTCTTGGTGTTGCTGGCGATGCGCACCTTGTCATCGACGGTCATCGGCCGCCCGCTCTCGATCTCCGCCAGGCCGAAGGCCGCGACCCA
>JACVJG010000118.1 GCA_015711875.1 Candidatus Solincola jinzensis
CCGGAGGAGACGGTGCGGTAGTCGCAGGCGAGCGCGATCTCCAGCCCGCCTCCCAGGGCCACGCCGTTGATGGCCGCCACGGTGGGGAAGGGCAGGTCGATGATGCGCTTGAAGGCCGCGTGGCCCGTGCGCGCTATCTCCAGCGCCTGTTCGCGGGTCTTGATAAGGGGCACCTGGGTGAGGTCGGCACCGGCGCCGAAGATGTAGGGCTTGCCGGTGAGGATCATGGCCTTGACGTCGGGCTCCGCCGTGACGCGGTCCAGGCATTCGTTGAGGCTGGCCATGCCGCCCAGGCCGAAGCTGTTGGGTTTGCGATAGTCCTCGCCGTTGTCCATGGTGACGATGGCGATCTTCCCTGCCGGCGACTCGAAATAGGTGTCCTTAAACTGGGTTACCAGTTCCTCGGGCATGTCTTTCCTCCTGTCCCTTTCCCGTCCCTAGGTCTGGACGGTCTCCCAGATCACCGAGCCGCCCTGTCCCAGCCCCACGCACATGGTGGCAAGCCCGTACTTCGCCTCGGGGTGCTCCGCGAAGTAATAGGCGAGTTGGGCCATGAGGCGGCCTCCGGAAGAGGCAAGGGGATGCCCGAAGGCGATGGCCCCTCCCCAGGGGTTGAGGCGCGGGTCATCGTATTTCTCGATGCCGAACTCCTTCATGAACACCAGGACCTGCACCGCGAAGGCCTCGTTGATCTCGATGACGTCGAGGTCCTCGAACTTCATGCCCGCCCTCTCCAGCACCTTGTGGGTGGCGGGAACGGGGCCCAGGCCCATTATCTCCGGCTTCACCGCCGCGAAAGAGTACTGCACCAGGCGCATCATGGGTTTGAGGCCGTATTCCTTGACCGCCCTCTCCGAGGCCAGGATGGCCCCCGCGGCGCCGTCGTTGAGGCCGGAGGCGTTGCCGGGGGTGACCCTGCCCTTCACGCGGAAGGGGGTGCGGAGGTCCTTCATGCCCTCGAGGGTGGCGTCCGGGCGCGGCTGCTCGTCCCGGTCGGCCACCTTCCATCCGCTGCCGGTCCACACCGTCATGGGCACGATTATCTTCTCGAACTTCCCCTCGTCCAGGGCTTTCTTGGCCTTGCGCTGGCAGACCACCGCGTATTCGTCGCACATCTCCTTGGTGATGTCCGGGTACATGTCGTGCAGGTTCTCCGCGGTCATGCCCATGTTGAGGGCGCTCTGGTCCACCAGTTTCTCCGCCAGGAAGCGCGGGTTGGGGTCGGCACCCTGGCCCATGGGGTGGTTGCCCATATGCTCCACGCCCCCGGCGATGACGATATCCGCCGCCCCCACCTGGATCTCGGAGGCGCCGAAGCAGATGGCGGTCATGCCTCCCGCGCACATGCGGTCGATGGCCACTCCCGGGGTGGATACCGGCAGGCCCGCCAGCAGGGCAGTGGTGCGCCCGATGGTCAGTCCCTGGTCCCCCCACTGCGTGGAGGCCGCCCACACGTTGTCGTCCACCTTGTCCCTGGGGACCTCGGGGTTGCGGTCCAGCAGGCTGCGGATCACCTTGACCACCAGGTCATCGGCGCGGGTCTGAGCGAAGATGCCGTCAGGTCGCGCTTTTCCGAAAGCGGTGCGGCAGGCGTCGATGAGGTAGACTTCCTGTAACTCCCTGGCCATAACTTCCCCTCCTTCAAGTCGCCAAGGCCAGCTCTTGGGATAGCTGGGTTATCTCGGAACGGGATGTATGTGAAGGGGCGCGAAACCCCGTTTCGTCGTGTGGGATGAACGCGTTGAGACCACGAGAAGACCTGCTGCGAACATTGCTGCGACCGTTCCTTCCGCCCTTACCGTCCGACGTTAATTATAGGTGCGGCGCGAGGGTAAAAGCAACCGGCATGTCAGATCAAACCAGGGGAAACTCGCAGCTAACTCAAGGGGGCGAGGCTTTGTTCGTATTTTTTTGTCAGCTATGCGACAAAGCCGGGTACGAGAAATGTGCTTATCACATGAGCTGCCATGTTCGCAGAGCCCAGGGCTCTAAACGCGCACGGGCGAGTCCACGGCACCCCATGGGGGACCGCGTGAGGCAGGGGTAACAGCCTCCTTTTCGGCCACCTTTCCATTTCATCACAATCAAACTTCCAGATAGCAGTGGAGCGCAAGATCCTTCAACCTTCCGCTGCATGGAAACGGAAAGCCTCGTTCCCATCCCCAGGCTGAGTGAAATATGCTGGGACCAGCTGCTATCATGGAGACATGAAGGTTATCCTGCGCGAGCGGCGCTCCCCCACCCTCCATGATTTCCCTTACTGGGGAGAGTCGCGCAAATGCTACCATAAATGGATCGTCAACGTAACACCTCCAGGACGGGCGCACTGCCTGCACTCATGCCTGTACTGCTACGCGCGGGACGCCGTTTATTCTAGACAAGCCGGGGAAGGGATGGTGGTCTATTCCAACCTGGCCTCGCTGGTGGAGAGGGAGCTTTCCCGTCTAGAGCTGTGCCCGCCCCTTTCCATATCCAACATAACCGACCCCTGCCAGGAAGTGCCAGAGTTGCGCCAGGCGGTGAAGGAACTGGTGGCGGCGCTGGTGGCGTGGGGAGTGAGCTTCCACGTCATCACCAAGGGCGACCCATCGTTTCTGGGGGAGATCCCAGGCTTTCCCGGTCCGGGCCGGTTCTTCCTCGCCGTCACCATCGAGGGACCACCGGAGGTGTTGAAAGTCCTCTCGCCTCGCGCCCCCTCCTACGAGCGCAGGCTCGACGCCCTGCGCTGGGCTTCCTCGCTGGGGCTCCCGGCCCTGGTCCGCCTGGACCCGGTCATCCCTCCCCTATGGCAGGCTTTGTACGGGGACGGGTGGAGGCTCAAGGCGGTGGAGGTGCTCTCGCATTGCGCCGCCGCCGGGGCCAGGCACGTGGTCAGCTCCACCGGCCGCTTCACCTCCTCCACGCTCAGACTGCTGGCGGAGACGGTCCGGAGACCGCCCGCGGAGGTGTTGGAATGCATAAAAGGCGAGGGGCGGGCATCATCGGTGGAAAACACCGGCCCGGGACATGTCGAAGATGTCGCGGGCCCAGGAGATGGAAGGAAGGCCAGCGGCGAAAAGCTGCTCCCGGAATACGTATATGACCGCTCATATACATCAGCAGGTTATATGCTGCGCCACGAGAAGCGGTTGCGTTTTCACCTCTCCATGCGGGAAGCTGCGCGGAAGCTTGGTATGACCTACGCCGTCTGCCAGGAGCTGGCAGCCGGTGAGGCGGACACGCCCGGCCTGCCCCATTGCGAGGCCTTCGATATGCCTTTCTCCCGCCGCAGCGGGCCACGGGAGTTCTCCCCCATCCCCGCATGCACGGCCAACTGCCATACCACCTGCCCCGATCCCTCCGCTCCTCCCTGCGGAAGGCCGGAGCTCGCCGTCCCCGGCCCTTTCAGCGCCGCGCTCCTGAGAAGCCGACGCGCCCGTGCGGCTGAGCCCACTTCGCGCGAGGTCGCGCCTTAACGCCTACCTTACGCGCCCATGTGCAGCGGACGTTTCGAGTTCGTTTTTTTACTTGTGCGGCTTGCTTTGTCCAACCGCGCTTCGAGAACGCGATTTCATGAATGCGCGAAGCGCATGTCGTTCGAGAGCTCATAGCGTCATATCGCGCCCATGCCCGCGAGGCGCACAACGCGCCGACCCGACCTTTGGTGTTCTCACCCGGCTGGTGGTAGATTGAAAGCGGCGAAGATGGCGACACGGGAGGCGCGCGTATTGCCTTCAAGCGGCTTCTTGACCAGGCAAATGCCGGAGAAGACGGGTGGCGAAGATCTGAGGACTTCGGAGGAGTCATGGCCGATCTGATCGACGAGAGGATGGTGGAGAGCATCAGGGAGACGGGGAACGCCGCTCCCGGCCTTCCGCCCAGGGAAGAGGTGCTCCAAAAGCACGGCCTGCCCTACGACCGCGAGGCGGAAAACGTCATAATCACCGGGTGCCAGGTCCTCCACCTGCTGCCGGGCATGCTGTCCTCTCTGGCGCGCGTGCTGGAACGCGGCGGTCTCTCCTACACCTTTCTGTCGCGGGAATACTGCTGCGGCAACTATCTCTACCGCCCCGCCATCAAGGCCAGGGACGAGGAGGCGCTTTCGCGCTGTCGCGAGCTCTCCAAGGAGTTTGTGGCCTTGAACCTGATCAGAGCGCGGGAACTGGGGGCGAGGCGGCTTGTGATCTTCTGCTCCCCCTGCTACCCCATCTACCGGCACGCCTTTCCCGACCAGGAAATAGTATTCTACCCTCGCGCCATCGCCGATTGCCTGGAGCGGACGCCTTTGCATGGCGAGATTGACTATTACGCAGGTTGCTACCGTCTGCACCGCAGGTTCTCGCCCGTGCCCATGGACCTCGAATCCACTCGGGAAGTCTTCTCCCGTCTGGACGGCTTGAGGGTCAACCACATCGACGCGCCGCAGTGCTGTTACAAGCCCGAGGGCGCGGCGCATATAGCCGAAAGCGTAAAGACGGGCACGCTGGTCACCATCTGCACCGGCTGTTACGGCCAGGCTTTGACGGTCCTGCCTCCTGGAGGCGGGACCGAGGTGTTGATGCTCCCCCAGCTGGTGGAAAGGGCCTTGGGGGATCGCGGATAAGACGCGGGCGGGAAAACCAGCTTATTGGGACACGGCCGTGAAAAGGAAGGGAGGCGCCGAAGCGCCTCCTCTTAAAGGGGAGCTATAAGCCACCGGCGGATAGGGCTATTTCAGGGGGTGGAATGTGCTGATTCCATCTCATGCTATAGGGCATATGGGGTTGGCCGGCAGCTTATAGCGTAGGGCCTTTTTTCAATGTTCAAAAAAATCAGCCCCGGATGGGGCAATTGATTTGATACCTTATGCTCGTCCCACCCGTTGATTTGAAGTTATCAGAGTGCTTTTTCCATGTCAAGCAGATCGTTCACCTTTATTCAGCCAATCGGGTGATATATGTCATGACCATTTCAGGGGGTTTTGCCTTTCATCTCCTTTTTCAGCCTGCGGGCCGCTCCCCGCGCCAGCCTCCTCTCCTCGCGGTCGGGGCGGAACAGGGCCTGCTGCCGCCCCCGCTCGCCGCGTCGCATGAAAACGGTGACCCTGCGGGGCCCCACGCGCGCCGCTTCCAACGCCTGGTCAACCCTGGCTTTCACCCTTCTTGAAAGCTCTTCCAGTTCCTCCGATACACCTTCCCGCCGCGGTATCAAGCGCAGCTGCACAGGTTGCGGGGGTTCCTCCCTGGGTATGAAGGGGAGCTTCTTGTTCCTGAGGGAAGCGGCGGGGACCAGCACCTTCAAGGCCTGCGGGACCACCGAGAGGTTGATGACCCTTCCCGCGTCGAACTTATAGACCTCGCCGTCGATCTGCGCGTAGGTATCGGTTTTGCACTCCACGCGCATGCTCCGCACCTGGTGATAGGAGACCAGGCGGGAGAATCCGTGCCTCCCCCCCATGCACGCGAAAGCGAATAGTACCAGCCCGTACACGTTGGGCATCTCGCGCCCGATGGTGAGGTCCAGCAGGCCGTCGTTCATGCGCGCGTTGGGGTTGATCCTGATGTAACGCCCGAAGACGGGAGCGTTGCAGAGGATGGAGATGAGCACCCAGTCCTCGAAGATCTGCCCCTCATAGTCGAAGCGGACATGATACCTCTTGCGCTCCTCGAAGAAACATTTCTTGAGCCCGCTATAGAAGTAGGCGGGAATGCGGAAGCGCTTCCACTTGTAAGCGCCGTCGGCGATCTCCGAGTCCACGCCCAGGCCCCAGGTCACCGCCGCGTAGCGGTCGTCATAGCGAATGAGATCGATGGTGCGGAAGGTATCTCCCAGGATGGCGGACAACGCCTGCTCCTTGTCCTTGCGGTCGTATCCCATGTTGCATGCGAAGTCATCGGCGGTGCCGGCGGGGAACATGGCCAGCTTGAGATCGGCGGAGGGGACCTTCATGATGCCGTTGATGATCTCGTTTGTGGTGCCGTCTCCCGAAACGGAGACCACCACGTCGAAATCCTCCGCCCACTTCACCACCATCTCCTCGGCGTGGCCAGCGCGCTCCGTGAACAAGGCCTCGTATTCCACCCCGGCGCGCTTGAGGCGGTTGAGCAACCATATGCCCTCCTCCTGGGCCTTGCCGCCCCTGGAGACGGGGTTCACGATGACCAGGTATCTCCTATCCCTTCCTTCCCCCGGCAAAGCTTTCCTCCGTTTTGCCCATCCCGTGCGACGAGAGACCCTCGGGAAGAGCGCCCGTGAGCGCGGGAGCAATACCGACTATGAGCTGGAAAAACCGAGAATAAATATTATCATGCGGGCGACCTTCGGTAAACATATCCACATCCGGTGTTCAGCGCTGGGTACGACCATGCGTGACCCGCGAGCCGCAGGTGGGCATAATATACCTGAGCGGGCGGAAAACGGCGCCATACAAAAGGAGGGGCGATGCTGGTAAAGGAAGCGATGAACCGCAACCCTCCCCGCATCCATGACACCGCCACCATAAAAGAGGCGGCGGAGAGGATGGCTTTGACCCAGGCGGGAGAGCTGGTGGTGACGTCGGGAGAAGCGGCGGTGGGAATGGTGGGCGCGGAGGAGCTTCTGCGATGCCTAATCCCGGAATACGACCAGCTTTTGGAGGAGGGAGGCGCACCGTCACGATTGCACCCCCACCGGCGCTCGACGGACCTCCTGCCTCACCTCAAGGTAAAGGAGGTCATGCGGCGAGTTCGCGTCTTCCTGGATCCGGAGCAGTCACTGGAAAGCGCCTTCGGCCTGCTCCTGGAGGGAGGCGGCAAGAGCCTTCCCGTGGTGAGTGAGGGAAGGCTGGAGGGCAGTCTTTCCATGGTGGACGTGGCCAGGGCCCTCATGTGGCGCGACCGGGTGGCGCCAGCCCAGGGGCAACCCGCGGTGGAGCGCAGGAAGAGCAGGCGAGGAGAGGAAGCCAAGAGTTAGACGAAGACTCGTCATATTGTCGCTAGTTGCTCGCGCGGATCCGCCTGCGACCTGAGGGCTGGAGATCGGGCATGGCGGAAGCAAGCTATCGGCAGGGCAGTCAATAGTTTAAGCGTCAAGTAGCATGAGCGGGTAAAACTCCTAGCGCAGAAGCGCTTGCGTGGGGTCAGGCGCGGAAAGGAGCGATGGCAATCCGCAGGTATCGGTGTCAACGCGAGGAGATCTTCCGAAGCGGCATCTGGGATGCGAGGAGGAGCTCGTAAGGCGCCCGCGGGAGAGGCGCCGGTGGGTATTCCGGGTAGAAGATCGATAACGACGGCGCGGCACCGGGGGAGAATCCGCCTCCCTCTCGCGGGATGTTCACGGAGACCATGAAAGGGAGTGGTGGCTTTGAAGATAGCGGTAACCGGCAAGGGAGGGGTCGGCAAGACCACGCTGGCGGGGGGGCTGGCGCGGCTGCTGGCCGACGAAGGCTACAACGTCATCGCGGTGGACGCGGACCCCGATGCAAACCTGGCCTCCAGCCTGGGCATCTCCGAGGAGGAGATGGCGGGGGTGGTGCCCATAGCGGACATGAAGGAGCTCGTCGCCGAGCGTACGGGTTCGCAGCCCGGGACCTTCGGCACCTACTTCAAG
>JACVJG010000119.1 GCA_015711875.1 Candidatus Solincola jinzensis
CGAAGCGTTGCGGGGAGATCCACATCCCCATCGTCTTTCTGGCCCTCGACGACACCATCGTCCTGGAGTCCTCGCGGGCGGAGTACGCCGTGGGCGACTACAGGGCCGACAGCGCCGGATTCCAGATATACCCGACCAGGGTGGACCTCAGCTTCGCGGAGCGGGACGTCGAGGGAGAGTTCCACTTCCGGACCTCCCGGGAGCTGGAGATGGTCAACACGCTGGCGGAGAGGCTCCCCATGCCCCTGGTAAAAGCCATCGGCAAGGCCGTCGCCGGCCCCGCTTACTACCGCTTCCTCTCCGATTACCGCGGCTGGGTGCGGGTAGGTGAGGAGAGGCTGGAGCTGGAGGGGGAGACCCACTGGGAATACATGGTCATCGCTCTCAAGCGCGGCCAGGTACCGGGCCCCGGCCGCCGTATGCCGATCTGACGGGGATGGCTCCGAACCCCATCACGGCTTGAGACGCGCAAGCGGTTACGCCGTTTCTTCAGCGCGCCTTCAGTGCTGGGTCCTGCGCGCCCTGGCTTTCGAACACCGCATAGCGGCGGGCATCGCCGACCCGGGGGTTATGGACGTCTCCACCGCCATCGTGGGAAAGTACCCCCCGGAGATGCTCAAACTTGTGGATGAAGGCAGAAAAGAAGGATTCGACACCATGATGTCCGAGGAGCTCGAGTACATGGACGCCACCACCTGCCAGACGGTGGCGTGGCGAATGAAGCCCTACGGCACGGAGAGCTTCTATGAATGGATCGTGGCGCTTTGAGTAATGGCATTTGCTGCCCGCGCACGTTCTCCATCATCCCGGCCACCAGCTCCAGGCGGCCAGCGTCGGTGCCCATGAGAGCGACTTACTGATCGCGCCTCGAGGCTGTGGATGTCCCTTATCTGGCGCGGCATGAGCTCGAGGCTCCCGGCGCCTATCATGGCTATCCTCGCCGACAAGCACCTCCCCTACCAGTGCTGCAGCATAGCCATTTTGCGGGAATCCGATCCCAAGCCTACTTTGCCTTCACGCGTCTCCGCCGCTGTTTCGGCGCGAGGCCGTTTCTCATCCGACCTTGTCGCGCCTTGCGGAGATGCGTCCTTTTCATGCTCGGGAGGCCTCCGGGCCTGCATCGGCGCTTCGAGACGCCGAAGGCGTGCACGCCTTGCCCCGGATCATGCCCGCGGGAGTGCGCCCACTGCCAGGCCGATGCTTTCCCTGCCCGTGAGCCAGCCGTCCCGGGCGTTGAAGTATAGATAATAGCTGTCGCCTACGCGGCGCACGTCCAGGGCGTAGACGAAGGCCTTTTTCCAGTCCGACCCAGGTCTCAATATGGGTTCTCTTGCCGGGATCTCCCATGCCAGGCCGTCGCGGGAGGCGACCAGGCGGATGGCCGAGCGGGTATGCGCCCGCTCCGGGTCCCAGTAGATGCCGTTCTGGAAGCCCACGAAGCCGTCAGCGGCCCTGAGCACCTTCATCGCCCCCGCCCCCATGTTGGCATAGGTATCGCCCGCCGACGGCTGCAGCGCCGGCTGCGGGGCGGGATCGTAGGGCCCCATGACGTCGCGCGCGAAGGCCGCGCCGATGTACTTGGGCTCGGAGAAGCGGCAGTCCCTCAGGTAGACCAGGCCGGCGCTGTAATAGAGGCGGAAGCCGCCCTCCTCATCCAGCACGCAGGGGTTGCTCACCGCCCCTGCGCAGCCCTCGCGGTGCCAGGCGAGCGCGGGCTCGAGCACCACCGCCGGCCCGCTCCAGGAGTAAAGGTCGCGCGAGGTCCTGGCCTCCAGGCGGGAGCGGTAGGCAAAGGGGAAAAGACGAAGGAAGCGCTCGTAGAAGAGATGGTAGGCCCCGTCGTGCCTAAACAGGAAAGCGCGCAGGCTCCCGCGGCACACCACCCCTGGGATCCTCTTCCAGGCCAGGCCGTCGCGGGAGATGAAGTGGTGGATGCCCAGGATGGAATGGGCGAAGAGATGCCAGAGCCCGTCGGGCGTCTCCTGCGGCGGAAGGAAGGTGGGGTCGGCGATGATGGGGGAGGGGAAAGGGGGCGCGATAAGGGGGTTGCCCTCGTGTTCGCGCCAGCGAATGGAGGCTATATCCGCGGTTACCGTATCCCTCATGGTCCATGCTCCCTAGCAACGCCATATCCGCCGCCATGATATCACCATTTTGCTATATAATACTCATATTCGGTGTGACTGAGCCGTGAGGTCATGTGTTGCCGGTGCCCCGGCGGGGATCGGCGGGACGAGGAGGGATCGGAAGATGAAGCACTGCAAGACGGCAATGATCGCGATCTTCGTCGCGCTCGCGTCGCTGGCGCTGACCGCGAGTGGGTGTTCCGTTGACGGCGAGGTGAAGGAGTTCCGCGACCCAGCGGTGGAGATAGTGGTGGAAAAGGGCGAGGAGTTCGCTATTGTCCTGGAGTCAAACCCCACCACAGGGTACCAGTGGAAGCTCAACCGCGCTCTGGACGAAAAGATACTGACCCTGGAGAAGACGGAGTTCGAGCCCCCCGAGGAAGAGGTGTTGGGTGCCCCCGGAGAGGAGAAGTGGACCTTCAAGGCGCAGGGCCTGGGCAGGACGACCATAGAGCTGGCCTATGTGCGCCCGTGGGAAGAGGAGGAAAAGGGGTCCACCCTGGGCGGAGAAAAATCCTCTGAGGAGGAGGGCGGCAGCGAGAAGACCGCCGGGGCTTCCGAGGAGGAAAGCCACGGCGAGGGGATAGCGGTTGAGGAAGAGAGTTCCGTAATCATGCCGTCACCCGGGGAAGAAGGCCCTGAGGTCTTGACCTTTCGCGTGTGGGTGAAAAAGAAGGGAAGCACGGACAAGGAGCCCAAAAAATACGATAACCCCGACGAGCCGGTGGAGGTCGAGGAGGGCATGGAGTTCTCCCTGGTGCTGGAGTCCAATCCCACCACGGGTTATTCCTGGCGCCTCGCCGAGCCCCTGAAAGAGGAATTGCTGAGGCTGGTCAGCACGACCTTCGAGGCCAAGGGCGGGTCCCATGGTGAAGGCGGGGAAGTCGTGGGCGCCCCCGGCGAGGAGGTATGGACCTTCGAGGCCCTCAAGGCCGGCAAGACGGAGGTCAAGCTGGAGTATGTCCGCCCCTGGGAGAAGGGCGAGAAGCCCGAGGAGACAAAGACCTTCGAGGTGGAGATAATAAAAGCCGGCGAGCAGGGATCCGAGGGCGGGCACTGAGATCGCGATATGGAACAAGTAAAGGGGGCCGCTTTGCGGCCCCCGTTTTCGTTAGGCGACCGAACCTTGTCAGCTTGCGTTCAACGACATGAGTTCCATGCTGAGGAAGCTGGTTGCCTGTCTGGCTCGGGGTCGTGGCGATGGAGGGGCGAAAAAGGGCGCTGCCGGTTTCTCTTTCGCCTGCAACCGGGCGCGCGAGACCTGATTTGAAATGCCCCCTCGCCTTCGCTCGCGCCACTGGGGGCTCAGGGGGCCCCTCTTGGGATCAGCGTATCCTCGCTGTCCCCTCAGATAAATCCCATCTCGCGGGCCATGGCAATTGCTTCCAGGGCGCTGCGCTCCTTGTTCTTCACCTCCAGCATGAGGTCGAAATCGAGCCCCCTCGCTGATGCCAGGAAGGCGCGGAAGTCCTCGCCGTCCAGGGAATAGGCGTGCGCTCCCGGTCTGGCGCCTTTTTTCTGGCTGGAATAATCCACCATGGGCGGCCCATCCTTCCGCCCCCAGGTGGCTGCCGCTGCCTGCAGGGCGACCCTGAGCCTCTCACCGCGGTTGTTGGCGGCGTGGTGAAGGGTGTCCAGCACCACCGGCACCCCGCTCATCTCATACGCCTGCAGGCAGTCGGCGAGGGCGTAAGACCGCTCATCGTTTTCCACCACCAGTCGACTGCGTACCCTCGCCGGCAGCGCGCGGTATCGGCGCGCGAACCTCTCCAGGCCTGCCTTTTTGTCCCCATATACTCCGCCCACATGGATCTGTATCTTGTGGGTTTCGTCTAAGTCCATGAGCTCCAGTACCTCGGCGTGGTATTGGAGCTCCGCGACGCTCCGCTCGTGGACGCCCTGATGGGGGGAATTGATGAGTGTGAACTGGTCGGGGTGCATGGTGACGCGCATGCCGCTTTCCCTCACCAGGCGGCCGAGTTCCATGAATTCCCCCCGGAAAGTCTCCTGCCACGGGTAATCGCAGATGGGATGGGAAGCGAAGGGCACAAGGTCGGAGGAGATGCGGAAATAGAAGATGCCACGCTCGAGGTTGAAGAGGAGTTGCTCGCGCAGGCAGGCGAGGTTGCCGCCCACCGTTTTCTCCATGTTCTCGGGGCTGTAGGACTTAATGCGGAAAGTCCGGGAGCTTCGACATGCAAGCGACAGGGTTATGCACGCGTAACCTATCCTCATCCTGACCCCACGGCTGATTCGAGAGCGCGTTCGGCGCGAAAAGGACATCCTGCGCGACTCCATGCCGCGAACAGTATATTGCATGGGCCGTTCCCTGAAAAAGGCCAAGACCCTTTCCTGGTGGAGGAGCGAAACGGCAAGGCCACAAGGGTCTACGTCCGTTCTTTCTGCGGGGCTCACAGGGTTTCATTCCCGATAGGATGCCATGTTATCCCTTTCCCGGAGTGGGAACAATGATCATGGCAAAGCGTTGCGGGAGGGCACGCTCGTTTTGGGGGCGCACCGGTCGACGAAGGGAATGGCGGAAACAGGCGCGAAGCTTTTCTGCACACGGTTTTGTTAACGAATGGTAAACGAAGTAACGGGAGGATATCTCAAAACGATAGGGTTTGCCGCCGCCGAACTCCCGGTGGCCATCATGAGGTTTACGGCTTGTAAGGTCGCATGAAAGGCTCAGGTTATGGGTACGATAGGGCGATTCGCCCCATATTGTGGAAAAAGAGGATACGAGAAGGCCCTTGGTCTTTTTTCTTCCAAAGGCGCAAGGGCGTGATCGGCCCGGTGTTTGTCGGGGTGCTCTCAAGGGAGGCACTCTCTAACCGCCATGTTGTCCGTCGGGGTCAAGGTCATCGTTGCGGGAAAGACCGAGAAGAGCATTTTCGGGATTTTCGTGTAGGAAACGTGATCTAGTGTCCTTAGCAGCTCTTGCTCGCTCGACATGGGAAAAGAAAGGAGACAGGGATGGGGGAGGAAAGGATCGTGGGTGTTGAGTTAGTGCTGGTGCCGCGCACTCCCTGGGCGGTGCTTCTGCAGGCGCTGGGACTCATGGCCCTGGGGGTGGTGCTGGTGGTCTGGCCGAATGCCAGCGTCAGCGTGGTGAGGATAGCCTTTGGGGTCCTGGCCCTGGCATTCGGCGCCATGCAGGCCCTCACGGTTGTCTCCGAAAAGCACGAGGATAAGTGGTGGAGGATACCGCTGGCTATTCTGGCGATAACGGTGGGGATAGTGGCCCTTGCCTGGCCGGAGGCCACGGAGCGCGTGATCCTCATCCTCCTGGGGCTGTGGTTCCTGTTCACGGGGGTGATCATCATGGCGGCGGGGTTGAAGTTGCCCGCGGACATGCCATCGCGCTGGGTGGTGGTGCTTTCGGGCATCGTCTTCTTCCTGTTCGGCGTGGTGCTGCTGGTGAACCCCTCCGACAGGTCGCCGCGAGACATGGCCTCGGCCCTGGTGGTGATCATCGGTGTATTCGCCATCCTGGAAGGCCTGCTCATGGCCTTCTATGCCTTGCTGCTGCGCAGGGTGCTGAAAGCCCTGGAGGAAGGCGCTTAGGCGAAAAAGGCCGATGGTACGTACCCACAGGTTGGAGCAGTCACATGATCGCTACCCGCACGGGCATACAGCATCAAGACGGCTCTTCATGCGGGAGGGCGCATGGGGTTGAGGAGCCGGACGCAGGGAGGCGGTTTTGGGTAATCGCCTCCCGCGGCGTGCCCACACTCCACGCGAACCCGGATGGCCATGGACCTAAGTGCATAAGCCCGGCTTGTCGCGATCAGTCAGGAGGTCGTGGACAACTCGGCTTCGTTTCCAACCCCTATAAAACCTGCCCGGCGCATGCAGAGACCGCTTAGATGTTGCCGTGAAGCGCCGAGCATCCACAGCTTCCCTTTTCGTGTTCGGGATCTCGCTCGCGGGGGTTTGCGCCATGAACTCCGTACGTGTCCTGCCGCGCCGCGGTAACGCGGGCATCCTCGACCACGGACCTTCGTTTTCGCGAACACCTCGGGCATGCACGGCACGACAAAAGGGACGGGTTGTAGCAGCGAACTGCCGGCCCTGGAACGGTAAATGTTTAGCTCGCTCCCTTGGGAGGAATATATAAAGCGTGGATGGTGGGGAGTTTTTTTACGAGATAGGGGGGAAGCTGTTCGTTCTGTGAGCGGCCCGAAACAGGGCATGACATGAAGTTGGCAAAGACCGCGTAGGAGCCCGGTTGTTAGCGCTATCGAAAACGACTTGCGGGACGACACATGTTTGGCCTTCGTTTCCCGTCCAAACATGGCGATCAAGGTCTGTCTCATGGAGAAAGGGCTATATTGAACGGAGACAGGCCGGATGGCGGCCGGTTCACGGATAACGCGCTGGGGACCGCCATTAGCTTGCCGTTTGTGGTGGCTTGTCATGCGTGCTGGAACGGGCCCGCGGGATGACGCTTCAAGTGATTCTCGATGCCGCACGGCGGCCATAAGCGCGCAGCGGATGTTTTCGGCAAACGGACAGATGCGAGGAGAGGGATAAAGGGCGAGGAAGACGAGAAACCAGGAGGTGGTCGGCTTGAAAGGCAGGTTTTTTCGCTGTTCGGTAGGGGCGCTGGCATGCCTGGCGCTGCTGTTCGGCATGGCGCTGATGACCCCCGCAGGCGGTAAGGCTGAGGCGCAGGAGGCCAAGCGCTTCACCATCCTGCACACCAACGACGAGCACTCTGACGTCATACCATGGGGGCCGGCCATCGACTTCCCGGATTACCCGACCACCGGCGGCTTCTCGCGCATCGCCCATGCCATAAAGGGCATAAAGGCCGAGAAAGCGGCGGCAGGAGAGCCGGTGCTCACCCTTTCGGCGGGCGATTTCTCCCAGGGCACCCTCTTCTCCTGGCTGGAGACCCAGGCAGGCGGGCACGTGGAACTCTCTCTCATGCAGGCCATGGGTTACGACGCCGTTGCCCTTGGGAACCACGAGTTCGACATGGGCGCCGGGTACCGGGCCATGGCCCTGGGGCAGGCCAAGGCCGACGGGGTAAAACTCCCCATCCTCTGCGCCAACATCCACTTCGACGACGCCAGTCCAGATGCCCAGGCCCTCAAGGCCCTCCATTCCGCCGTGGACAAGCAGGGCACCGAGCTGGCCATCCAGCCCTACACCATCAAGACGCTCTCCAACGGCCTCAAGGTGGGCATCTTCGGCCTTTTAGGTGTGGAGGCGGAGGCGGTGGCCCCCGCAGCCGCGAAGACCGGCGTGACCTTCGGGAACGTCCCCGGCGACCCCACCGACCCGGTGAGCTTTCTCAACCGCGCGGTGGTGGCCCAGAACATGGTCAACACCCTTAGGGCGGCGGGGTGCGAGGTGGTGGTGGCCCTCTCCCACAGCGGCACCA
>JACVJG010000120.1 GCA_015711875.1 Candidatus Solincola jinzensis
CGGGGGTGGGAGCTCTGGCGCATCGTTCGGAGATGGATGATGGTCGGCGGGAGCCCTATATCGGCGTCCATATGACGGCCTCTGAACAAAATGATCCCGCGAGTCGCTGTACATCGCTTGGCCCCTAGCCCGGTCAACCGGATACCGGTTGGGGCCTGACACCGTTGCCCGGGTCAGGTGTATTTGACATGGGCGCATATCTTCTGGTAGGCCTTTTCCAGAAAATCGGCGTCGTCGATGCTGATGCATATCGCCTTCTCTGGACAGATGTCGGCGCACCGGCCGCAAGCCCGGCAGCGATCCCCGATCACCGCGCGGCCGTCCACCACCTCTATGGCCTCGATATAGCAATTCCTCGCGCACTTGCCGCATCCCGTGCATGCGTCACCCACAGATATGGTTATGCCTTCCAGGCGCGGCTGGATGGGATCCAGCCACCCCACGGGCGCGTAACGGGTATAACGGGTAATGCAGCAGCACTCGCAACAGAAGCAGGTGGTGAGCATGCGGGAGCGGTCCTTGACGTCGAAGATGAAGTTGTCCACCCTCGCCTTTCCGACCACCGGCACCAGCCCCGCCGCCACCGCCCTGCGGGCATGCTCCCTGGCTTCCTCCACCCCCGCCTCGCGCCCGGGGAAGCGCCTTATCCGGAGAGCGTCGTCTCCCATCATCAGGCACCCTATATCGCGGGGATAATGCTCGCATTTCCAGCCCTCGCGGCAGCCGCAGTAGTCGATGATCACGCGGTGCGAAGCCTCCTCGATGAAACGGTCCAGCAGCGCCAGCGGCAAAGGCGCCTCCGCCGGCATCTCGATATCCGCGTTGATGGGAAGCCAACGCAGCTCCGATTTGTCCGCGCGGAGCCATGGATGCACCTTGTTCAGGCCGGGGATCTTCAGCGCTGCGCGCAGGCCCAGCTCCGCCGCCCGCACCGCTCCGCGCTTGAGCCCTTTTCTCAAACCACTATCCAGCCTGGATGCGCCCTCCATCGCCATCACCCCTTTGAGGCCTCTCGCGCCATGCCTTTCTTCGTCCCGGGAAAGCTCGACCACCTGTTCAGATATCCCCGACTTTACCGCGTCGGCGACCTGCTCCCGAGGACCCCCCGCTTCTCATCCGAAGCACTTCGCTATTATACTCTAAACGCGGTTCCGCTCCTCGATACGGGAAAAGCACGCCTGCCTGTTCGAGCATCGAAGACCGTTACGGCACAAGGATTATGGCGGGAAAACCGCGCTCGTCTTGATCGCCTGGGGTGATCTTTCATCTCCTGGGCATTTCCACCGAACCCAGGATTGATCAGGCTTAATAAGCCGCTTTCGGGATCGCATTCGGTTCCGAGGCCCAACGGACCGGCGAGGAGCGTTCACGTTCACGGCTCTTGCTCAGGAAGGGTGATGATGATGCGAATAAGGCCAGCCACGCCAGCGGACTTTCGCGATCTCGCCAAGTTGCGCATTTCCATGTTGGAGCATATCACAACAAAACGCTTCCTTCCCGGCGAGGTCGAGGAAATGGAGGAGCACTTCCGCTCTTGGGATGGCGAGGATCCTTTTTGCCTGGTGGCAGAGGAAAAAGGGGAGATACTCGGTTGCATAGCCGTATCTTTCTCACGCGTTTTCCGGGGGCCAAGAAATCCCACGGGCATAAAGGCGGAGATCCACAACTTCGCCGTATACGAAACCTACAGGAGAAGAGGGGTGGGAAAGGCCCTTCTCGCCGCTGCCCTGGGGGAATGCCGCGAACGGCAAACGGGTCGCGTATTCCTCTACGCCTCGGACATGGGCATGCCTATATATAAAAGATTTGGCTTCTCCTGCGAGTCGATGACCTGCCCGGAGATGCGCCTCTATCATGACGGCTTGATGGGGCTGGAACTGTAAGGGCCTGGACCTCCAGGAGCAAGAGATGCTTCCGCGTTCCCGCCGCTCCCGCTCAAGCGGTTACGTTTGCACCGTCCGCGAGGCGTGGATCAGCGCTTGACCTTCATGAACGTGGCCATGCTCAGAGCGACCTGCGCGCCCCGTTCGTCGCGCACCTCGGCCTCGCAAACGGCTACTTCCCCATCTTCCGCCACCACGCGGCCTCTGGCCGTAAGCCTTCCCTCTCCCGCGGGCGCCACGAAGTTCACCTTCATCTCCACCGTAACCACGCGTCGCGAGCCGCGGTGAAAGAGGGTCGCCAGGGCTACTCCCGAGGCCGCGTCAGCCATGGCGAAGATCACGCCGGGGTGGACGGTCCCTGTCTCGTCCAGATGGCCGGGGCCCGCCTCGAGCGCGATGGTGGCGCCTCCCCGCGAAAGACCCGCGACCTCCATACCCAGCAAACGGTAAAAGGGCGAATGCCGGGCGCGGTCCTCGATTATCTGGCGGAAACCGTCCTCCTGCGATTCAGGGGCGCGGGTCTCCGCCCCGTCATCGCGTTCCTCTTGCGCGTCTTCATTCATCCGTGAGTTCCCTGTTCCTGGCAACCGCGCCAAAACGCGCCTGGCGCGTTTTCTCCCCCTGGGCCTGCCTGCGGCTGTCATCCCGTTTCCCCTCGCTCGCCGATGCCCATCATGCAATCGCCCATAAACCGCTCCGCCTTGCTTCAGAGGATTCCGCGCAGGCCCTTAAACCATGAAGCCGTTTCTCGGACCAAAATCGCGGGGGATGTCCAGCCCCATGGCGCAGTGGAAGCCGTCTCAGGGACCCGGCCAATATGCCGCTCCGGCCACCCCTTATCCCACTCCTACATGACCTCGTCAAAAAGGCGCTGGTCCTCCTCCAGGATGCGCCTGAGCTCCGTCCCGCAACTCTCGCTGCACACCATGAATATAAGGTCCCAGCCCTCCAGCTTCGCCTGAGAACCGTCCGCCGTCACCATGCACTCCAGCTCCCTGCCCCCGGCGGATAGGTGGACCGCCGTGGCCCTTCCCACGGCTTCCCGGTACTTGAACTCCTCCTTGAGGCGGGCGCCGAGCCCGTAGACCTCTGCTCCTGAAGGGACCTTTTTCCTGCAAAGAGCGCACCTGTAGACCTGATCGACCATCTCGCCCCGCCTTTCCCTTCTTCGGCGCAACCGCGCTTCTCCTAGGCTTTCCCGAGCCATAGGCGCAGTGTGCGGAGCCGCGGCGGTTGCACAACTCGCGCCGCGCGTGCCGTCCGTGCCAGCGAAGCGTGCCGCTTTTCAGCCCGCTGGGGCATCCTGTCCCGCCACCGCACAGACGCCGGCGCCGTTTTCTCCAACATAGAGCAAACCCCCGTGCCTTTCAAACGCCAAGCTTGGTTTGCCAGGATGATAGGGCAGTCTCACCATCTCTTTCAACCTGAAAAACTCCTACCGAAACGTTACAGCATCCCTTGCCAAGGCATTCGTCTCAAGATGAGGTACTTCTCAAGCCGTTTCGGGGAGACGAAAATGGAGGCCAGATGCTGACGGGTAAAAGGCGCGCGCCTACGAGACGTGAGTATGCTGCGAAGGGAAGCCATCTCGGGACCGCGGCCATAAGCGTATCACCGGGGAACTCCTGTCGCATCCAGGGATGGCTGGGCTGCCTTTGCGTTAAAGGGTATATGCCTATAAACTTTGAGATTGAGGCCTTCGCGCTGAGGGATGGAGGGACAGACGATAAGGGACCCTGGAACCAGTGCCAGGAAAGCCTTGATGCGGGGAAGGAGAAAAACGCATGGCGGAAAGGGAAAGCCTCAGGGAAGTCGAGCAGGTGGAGATCCTGTCTCTATCGGACAATTACAGTGACCTGGTCTCCATGGACTCCAATCAGATAATCACCAGGGCACTGCCGGTAAAAGATCTTCAGGTGCGGGGGTCGGTGCTGGCCGAGCACGGTTTCTCGGCCCTGGTGAAAACGGTGGCGGAGGACGGCTCCCATGAGTTGCTCTTCGATTTCGGGCTCTCCCCCGTGGCCGTGCCCTACAACGTGGAGCAGTTGGGTGTGGACCTCTCCCGTGTGGAGGCGGCGGTGCTCTCGCACGGCCACATGGACCATTTCGGCGCCCTGATCCCCTTGGTTTCCTCTCTCCCCTCAAGGCCGCTGCCCCTTTATGTCCACCCCTCCGCCTTCAAGGAAAAGCGCTACCTGAAGGTAGGGGAGATAAGGGTCAAGTTCCCCCCCGCCGACCGCGATGCCTGGGAAAAAGCGGGGGTGGAGATAAGGGAGAGTCCCGGGCCTACCCTCCTGGCCGGAGAGACCATCTTATTCCTGGGGGAGATAGAGCGGCGAACGGACTTCGAGAAGGGCATGCCCAACGCCTACTGCGAGAGCGGGGGCGAAGAGTGCTGGGACCCCATCGAGGAGGATACCGCCATAGTCATGAACCTGCGCGGCAAGGGTCTGGTGGTGCTTTCAGGCTGTGCCCATTCCGGCATCGTGAACACCGTCGCTTACGCCAGGAAGGTGACCGGTGTTGACCGGGTTCACGTCGTCATGGGGGGGTTCCACCTCACCGGTCCGGCCTTCGAGCCCATCATAGAGAACACCATCGATGGGCTGCGTTCCTTCGACCCCGATTACGTCGTCCCCACTCACTGCACGGGCCGGAAGGCGGTGGCCGCCTTTGAGCGGGCCATGCCGGAAAAGTTCATCCTCAACATGGCGGGCACCCGTCTTACCTTCCGCGCCTGACAGCCTTACCGAGAGCGGAGTCAGGTGATCGCCAGGGCAAAAAGGAGACGTCAAAAGACGCTGTAACTTCTCAGAACCTTAACACGCTCCAGGACGCGGGGGAGTATCTCACCTGACTTACCGATGATCCCCACCTCCAGCAGGTCCTGGAAATAACATCCGGTGGCGTTGATCTCCACCAGGCGCGCGCCCGCCTTTTTTGCGTATTCCGGGATGTAGGCCGCGGGGTACACCATTCCGGAGGTACCCAGTATTAGAAGCACGTCCGCGCTTTGAGCCTCGCTTATCGCCCGCGGCATATCCTGCACCGGCTCACCAAAGCCCACCACGTCTGGCCTGCATATCCCCCCGCACCTGCACTTGGACGCCACCCGCACTATCCCCTGCATGTTCCCGTCCCGCAGCATCTCCACCAGTTCCCTGCCCATGGCGAAGAGCTCCTCGCGCTCCAGCATGATGCGGTTTCCGCAGATGAGGCAGGCGAGGCGGAAGATATTGCCATGCACCTCTATAACGTTGGTGTTGCCGGCCTCGCGATGCAGATTATCGATGTTCTGGGTGATCACGGTGCGCAGAATGCCCATCCGCTCCAGCTCCCCAAGAACGTAGTGCCCTGGGTTTGGACGCGCCTTCTCCAGCACCGCCACCATCTCGGAGACGAAATCCACCGCCGCCTGGGGCACCCTGGCCCCGCTGAATATGGAAGTGAAGATATCGCCGCCCCCGAGCTCCATGGGATCGAAGCGATCCCACAGGCCACCGGGGTCGCGGAAGGTGGGTATACCGCTCTCCGCCGATACCCCGGCTCCCGAAAAGGCCACGAGCTTCCTCGCCCTCGCTATGTATGTCGCCGCTTCCTCGATCTGCTTGTCCAGCTCCAAGGCAAGCTCCCCGTGAACTCCGCAGTTGCCGTTTTCCCGCCAGCCTATGGGAATATGATAGCATGCCGCGCCCGCCGAGCATGAGAGGCGCTTTCGCGCTAGGCGTTACGACGGCAAGTACTGCATGCTCCTAGAACAGCATCCCAGCCAGGACTATTCGCATCAACCCGCGATATGAAGATATACTATATGCGGCAAGCGCGACATCGAAAGGGAGGTGGGGCTTGTGCTGGAGATAAGGCGGGCCTCCTTAGAGGACGAAAAGGACATATTCAGATTGGCGAGGGAGCTGGCGGACGCGGTGGGCTTCGCGGAACAGGCTCCCCTTATCGACATCGGGATATGGTCGAAGACGCTGGAGAAGATGCTCTCCTCGCCGGACTGGGTTTTCCTCCTGGCCCGGGAGGACGGCGAGGCAGTGGGGCTCCTGATCTTCTTCATACGCCCCACCCTGGCCAGCGGGCTCAACCGCGCCACCATCACCGAGATGGTGGTCTCCGAGCAGGCCCGTGGCAAGGGCGTGGGGCGCAGGCTGGTGGAAGAGGCGAAGAAGATCGCCCTGGAGCGAGGCTGCACCATCTTCGACGTATCCACCGAGCTAGACAACGCGGGAGCCGAGGGGTTCTATACCAGGATGGGCTTCACGCGACGCCGCAATTACTACGAAGCCCAGCTCTAGGCGCGCGCCGCAACGCCCCTACGCCAGATGGGAACAGAGTAAAGGGGTTTCCTCCACTATAACGAACAACTCCTGCCGCACGCCGCATTCCATGCATCCCGCGTCAACCCGCCCTTCACCGATCCCGTCCGAACTCAAGAGTCCAGAATCATCGAAAAGCAACCAAAGGGAGCCCTCACAAACCCTTCGCCTTTTCCTTTTCGCATACTGCTTGCGGTCGGGAAATCATGGGCTTGCTCCACGACCCTTTCCTGCGGTCAAGCGTGAACCCCATTGCCATCCCTCCTTTTAGAGATCAACGGGCTTGCGAGAACATGGGCCTTTAGCACGAAGCGGCCGTCCTGCGCTGAACCTCATCGCGGTGACCTGCGCTGCGCGACCGGCATATAACCTCCACAAGGCCATCTTGTCCAGCATCAACCCTTTGGTCAAGCAAGTGTATAAGGTATCCGATATAGATGAAGGAATCCGCAGAAAAAAGGAAAAGGTGGGGTGATTGGATTGGAGGAGACCCGTATACCATCGATCGGCAAATCAGGAAAAGCGCGTATTCTCTATCTCATCAGTGTTCTGGTGATCGCCGTCTTTGTCGTCTATGCCCTGGTGTCCTGGCTGACCTTCCGCGGCTCCCAGAACCGACTGGTGGAAAAAAGCCGCGAGAAAATCATCCAGACCCAGGTGGACAACATCACCTCCACGACGGAATACCTCAGCAGCCTCTTCATCCCTATGTTCAACGAAAAGCTCGGAGAGCTCAAACCCCAGGAGATCGCCAGCGCCTTCGCCAACAAACAGATAAGCGAGGCGCAACGTGAGTTGAATGCCGAACTCAAGCGGGTTTCCGAACTGAGGATTCAGGGACAGGTGGCGCTGCTGGTCATCCTCATGCCTACTCCCCTGAACCCGGAGCCGCTGGTCATCCTCTCCAGCGACGAGAACCTGGTCTACGAGTGGGAGGTCCCCGATTATCTGGTGCAGGCCATAGAGGATGGCGAGCCTTATATCTGGATGGAAAACGGGGTGCCAGAGCTTTCGCTGCAGGGGCAGTACGTGATGGTCCTAAACCGCTACGAGGATCCCGAGACCAGGAGCACCACCGTTAGCGTGTCCGTCAAGTCCATGCGCGAGGAACTGGCCGAGATAGAGGGGTTCTTCGATGAGGAGCGGACCCGCATCAACCTGGTGATGGGCATAGTGGTGATAGGCTCCGTGGTGGTGGTCTTCGTCATCACCTTCTTCGTCCTCAGCTACCTTATCCGCAGGCGCATAACCGAGCCCATAGAGGAGCTCGCCGCCGCTGCGGGAG
>JACVJG010000121.1 GCA_015711875.1 Candidatus Solincola jinzensis
TATTCCTCGCGCAGCTTTTCCTCCCCGTATCCTTTCTCCACGTGCACGTTGCACATGAGGATGAGGCGCCCCGCCAGGTGGTCGAAGGCGGCACAGTTCCGCGTGAGCATGAACATCATTTCGGGGACTCCCAGGCCGCCCTGCGCGTGAAGCTCGATATCCTCGAGATAGGGGAGGAGGTCATACGCGAGGTAGCCCACCGCGCCGCCCGCAAAGGGCAGATCCTCCCCGCACCACGCGGCGCCGAGCCCCGCCATGAAATCGCAAAGGTAGAGGGCGGGATTGATGCCCTCCATGCGCGCTTCGCTTCGCAGGGGGTTTTCCAGTATCCCATCATGGAAAACGATAACCGCCAGGGGTTCGCATCCGATGAAGGAATATCGTCCCCAGCGCTCTCCTCCCTCCGCGCTCTCGAGCAGGAATGCGTGCTCGCCCCGGGCCAGCTTGAGGAAGGCGGTTACCGGCGTCTCGGTATCCGCGCTTACCGAACGGGATACCGTCACTACCCCGTGGTTGCGCGCCAGGGCCACGAAATCCTCCTCGCCGGGACGGTAAATCCCTCTCATGCCGCCACCCGCACGTTCAACGCAGCTCGCTCCGAACATACTGACCTCCTGATATCCTTGCGCCTGATCGCTTGGCCGAGAGGATCAAGTCAAATCCATATCGAACATCACCCCTGGTCCTTTGCGCCTAAAAATATGAGGCCGTGCACCCCGGGTACACGGCCTCGTGAGGGCGGGAAAGAACAAGGCCGCGACCCTTAGAGAGGATTCACGGCCTTAACATCGTCTGAGTCGGAAAATTCGCGCGGCGACCGGAGCCCTCTCTATGAGGGGCTCCACCACCATCGCCTGCTGCGCGCTGATTCCTTCATAGTGGTTGGGATTTTAAGGCAAGAGGCTCCATCTGTCAACCACCCGTATTGACTCATGATTTTTTCATGAGGCACCTGGAACTGCCCGCCGCGCTATTCTTTCACCAGAATAAAACACCATTTCAGGAACCATCGGCCGTTCTTCCCTGCGTACCAGACATCTTGACGGCAAACGCCGTAGGGGCGGGACCATGGCCACCGATCCGCTCCGCCAGGGTTCGTTGCCTCAAAATACAATCTGCTCGAAGCGGGACGCCGAAAACCCCCTCGCAGGCCAGATGTACTGGAGGCGAGGGAAGTGAAGCAGGGTCTTACGAACCAACAAACCCATAGCAACTCCGTTTCAGGTGGCTTCAAGTCTCCGTAGGTCCTGTTCAAACCATCGAATAGGGAAAGGGCAGATGGATCCGCTCCTGAACCCCATACGAATCAGCCAGCTTTTGCGCGAGCTGGTTGAAGGTATAGTTAAGGAAAGGGCGGGTGGCCGCAAAAGAAAGGCTCGGATCCGCGGCGAGGGGAAGGGATAACCGCTGCCGAAAGAGGTCGGGGCCTGCCGCGCCTCGACTGCCCTTGCCCATCTCGACCGTTTAGGACAGGGCACCATTACCCTCAGGGTGACAGACGGAGTCGATCCTCTTGCGGGAAAGCCCCAACCTCTGCCCCTCGCGGATCGCGACCAGACGGCGGAAAACCCCCTGAAAAGCCTGGGATGCTCCAGGGGATTTCCCGCCCCTTCATACAAACAGGCGCGAGCGGTCTTCATTATCGTGATGAAACTGCCGATAACTTTCTTGACTCGATGGGCAAGCTTCCTGCCGCTTGCTTGCGTATATGAATAGGGAAAACGCCTTTACGCTCATAGAGCTGATGATCGTCATCCTGATCGTCGGCATCCTCGTGGGCATAGCCGTCCCCGTGTTCGTGAGCGCGCGCTCATCCAGCGAGGAGAAGGTCTGCCAGGCCAACCTCAGGATGATGAAATCCGCCGCCAACGTCTACGGCGCGTCCTGCGAAAGCTATCCTACTGCTATTTCCGACTTATACCCGGATTATCTGCAGCAGATTCCGGTCTGCCCCGCCGACCGCTCGGGATCGTACATGATATCATCCGGCGGAGGCGATAACATGCCCACCTTTTCCTGCACCTTCCATCACTTTGAGTTCTGAACCGCAGGAAAGAGTTTGGTTGGTAACGGGGATGGCGTCAGGGCCTTTCCACCACCGTGGCGATGCCCACGCCCCCGCCGCCGCACAGGGTCTGGAGCCCGTATCTTATCCCGTGCCGCCGCATGTAGTGCACCATCTCCGTGAAATATAGAACCCCCGTGCAGCCTATGGGGTGCCCGATGGCGCAGGCGCCCCCTGTAGGGTTGATGCGCGGGTCGTCGAACTCCAGGCCGAACTCAATGCAGAAGGCGAGCACGGGGGAGACGAAAGCCTCGTTGGGCTCGAATACGCCCACGTCGTCCATGGTGATGCCCGCGCGGTCCAGGGCCTTATGCATGGCGGGCACCGGCCCCAGGAGCATGATCAGGGGCTCCGAGCCCGCCACAGCGGTGGAGACGACGCGCGCCAGCGGCTCGAGCCCCAGCTCCTCGGCCTTCTCGGCGGTCATGAGCATGGCGGCCGCTGCTCCGTCCACGATGGCCGACGAGGTGGCGGCGGTGACGGTGCCGTCGTCACGGAAGCGCGGAGGCAGGGAGCGTATCTTCGCCAGGGCCGCCTCGGGGTCGTCGACCGCCTGGGCGCGCGGGGGCTCGTCGAACTCCACCAGGCGTTTTTCGCCCCCCTCTCCCTCCACCTCCACCGGGATGACGCGCTTGCGGTATTCCTCTACATCGCGCATGGCCAGCACCGCTTTCTGGTGGCTCCAGAGGGCGAAGCGGTCCATGTCCTCGCGGTCTAGGTTATAGCGGTCGGCGAGCATCTGGGCGCTGACGCCCATGGGCGCAAGGGCGGCGCGCTCCATGGCCCTGGGGTGTATGGAGACCGGCAACCCGGCCTGCAGCGCCACCTGGAAGTCGGAGCCCATGCCGTAATGGCTCATGCTCTCCACGCCCGCGGCGATGGCGATATCGCCTGCCCCGCACATCAGCGCGTGAGCCTGGGAGTTGATGGCCTGCAGGCCCGCGTTGCAGTAACGGTTGCATGTCCATCCCGCCACCTCCTCGGGCAGGTCGGCCGCGAGAACCCCGATGCGCCCCACGTTGAGCCCCTGCTCCCCGATCTGGCTCAGGCAGCCCACCGCCACGTCCTCTATGGAGGCCTCCTCGAAGGCGGGAGCCTTCTCCTTCACGCGATCCACCAGCCCGCGCAGGACCGTCGCCAGCAGGTGCTGGGCGGAGACGTTCGAGAACACCCCGCCCTTGGCCGCCCCCGCCCATCCCGACCTGCCGGTGGGCGTGCGCACCGCCTCGACCACCACCACTTCCTTGAGCTCCATGGGTCCTCCTTTCCAGAGTTCATTCCTTGGATCCTGCTCGCGCGCGAACAAGCTTTCATCGGCTTCTCAAGCACAGGCTTTGCCCTCGATTCAGAGTTCGCGCCCTTGACGCTTCCTGCTGATCAAAGTATGGGAAAACGATATCTGTGACCTCACTCGATGAATTGTTAAGTCTCCCCTTCCCCTTTCCACGGCCTGCAGCCTTACACGCCTGGTGTTTTCAATCATCCGCTGCCCCCGGTTTTCGTGGGAGACATCTCCGAGGAACAAGTGCCCCTCGCAACCTTGCGTTTTACGACCACTGCCCCCGGCTGCAAGAGGCCGTTCTTGCCGTCGCGAGCTGGCCGGCACTTCTCTTAACGCCTGCTCGCGGGCCTCGCGACGAGCATGCAGAGTCGATGTTCGAGTCCTGTAAGGGAAACCACCGTTTCCTCGATGCGACCGGCATGGCCTTTGCCCGTCAGCCCTTCCTTTCCACGTCTTTCCAGTAACGTTTTTCCAGCTCACGCTTGATTATCTTGCCGTCTATGTGGCGCGGCAGCTCATCCAGTATCTCCACCTTGGCGGGAAGCAGGTATCCGCGCAGCCCCTGCTCGCGGCAGAAGGCCAGGATCTCCTCTTCGCCCGCCTCCGCCCCCTCACACAGTTGTACGCAGGCCACGGCGACCTCCCCGAGGTCGGGATGGGGCATGCTCACCACCGCGGCGTCGAAGACGGCTGGATGGCGCAGCAGGACCCCCTCTATCTCCAGGGGATATACGTTCACGCCGCCGGTGATGATCATCTCCTTGAGCCTGCCCGTCAGGTAGAGGAAGCCGGCCTCGTCCAAGAACCCCAGCAGGCCGTCGTCGTACCATTCCCTGCCGTCGATGATGCGCAGGGACTCGTGCAGGCGGTCCTCGGAGCCGGGATAACGCAGGGTGAGGGTGGAGGCGGTGCGGCCCATGACCTTGCCGATCTCGTTGGGTCGTGCCCACCTTCCCTCATCCTCGATATATATGCCAAGGTCCCCGCAACGGGCCTTGCCCACGCTGTTTATGCGCACGGGATTCTCCTGGTAGTCCTCGGGCAGCAGGATGGTGATGATAGCCGTCTCCGAGCTGCCGTAGTACTCGCTGAAGACGGGGCCCGGCGCCCCCTGTCGCTGGAAGAGGGCGTTGATGTCCCGCTTGACATGCGGGGGGCAGGGCGCGGCGGCGCAGATGAGAGAACGCATATAGGAGAGGTCGTATTTGCTCTTCACCTCGTCGGGCAGGGCAAGTACCCTCTGCAGGATGGTGGGAGCCACGAAGGCCCAGTTGACGCGCTCTTTCTCTATGAGGCGAAGCCATTCCTCGGCGTCGAAACGGCGCATGAAGATCCCCGTGGCGCCCAGTAGGAAACAGGGCGCCCAGCCGGCGGCGGTGCCGGCGTGATAGACGGGGGTGACGATGAGCGTGCGGATGTTCCTGGAGACGGGGTCGCATATGCGGTCCCCCCCGAACCAGGCGAAATAGCTGAAGGCCTTGATGTTGTAGGGGAGGAAGTTCTCGAAGGACTCGCGAGGCGCCTCCGCGAGGTCGGAGAGGGCGTAGCTGAGGCTGTCGTAGAGGTTGGAGCTTTTGGGGGTGCCGGTGGTGCCGCCGCTGTAGGGGTTGAGGGAGGCCAGGAAATTGACCTCCGGGAGCGTGGCGGGGCTGCCAGCGATAAGATCCTCATAGGAGAGCACCCCTTCGGGCGGCGGAGCCTCGCCTCCGATCATCACCAGATGCTCCGTCCCCTGCAGGCGCTCGCGTATGGCCTGGATCTCCGGCAGGAAATCGGCATCGAAGACGAACACCTTAGGGCTCCTGAGGTTTATGGTCTTGAGCAATTCCTCGCCCGTGAGGTGCCAGTTCACGAAGGGCATAGGTGAGCCGATGAGGCTGGTGGCGTTTAGGATCTCAAGGAAAGGGGCGCCGTTATGTATCATCACCGCCGCGCGGTCCCTGGGTTTGACTCCCAAGGCCTGCAGGGCGTTGGCCAGCCTCAGCACGCGGTCCTTGAGCTCCCGGTAAGTGTACCTCTTCTCTCCGTCCACCGCCGCTTCACGGTCGCCCAGCACCTCCCACAGCGCCAGGGGCAGGTTGGGGGCTATCTTCCCCACCCTCACCTTCCCCAGGTCGCGCAGGTTCTTGAGCAGGCCCTGCCCGCCTGAGAATATCTTCCACACTATCAGCCAGGTGTTGCGTCCCCCGCCCCACTGCTGCTTGAAGGTGCGCCCCAGCCCCTTGGCCTCCTCCATGCGCAGCAGTGGCGGCAGCGCTTTCAGCAGACCCGACAGGCTTTTCTCCGCCGTGACTCCCATCGGTACCCTCCCTTCCGACGGACCCGCCTCGAGGCGGATGGATGAACGCCCGGCGTCGATGTTGCGGTGTCACTGGCGCGAAGCGCGGGTGCGTATGGGGCTGGAAAGATGCTACGGTACCACAAGGATAATACGGCACGCGCCCCCTTTCCACCCCCAGGCATGGGGGTCAGGCCTCGCCTGGTGCCTGGGCGAGGGGACAAGCATGAGGCATTGGGTCAAGGCATCGGGGTCGGTCGGCTTCAGGGTCGAACTTCGCCTGGTGCCTGGTCGAGGGGACAAGCGCACAGTCTGCCGTCTTTGGGGACGCTTCCTTTTATCTGTCTTATGCGGGTGCGCAAATCAGACGCGAGGGGCGAGGATAGATAATATCCCAGGGGTTGGTTTTTCAGAAAGAGGTTCATAGCGCTGTTTATGCCGCAAGAGATGAAGAGGCAGTTTTTACCAGGACGGAAAAGATAGATAAAGCATGGACACGAGACGTGATGTCGATCGCAGGGCAGATGCGCCCTGAAACCGGTCAGACGCCGGAACCGGCATGTCTTCCCAACCTGCTGGCCTCCCTCGACAAGGTTCATGAGCGCGGCGGGCATCGTTTATAATTACGACTTGTCGGCGAGTCTCGCGATCGAGCCTTAAGCATGGTCTTGAAGGTTTCATGAAGGGGGAGAGGTTTGCCGTCTCTCGAGGAGGATGTCAAGCAGTTCGCGCTTAGCCGCGGCGTGCAGGTGGTGGGCATCGCGGGCCCGGAGCGGCTGCATGGCCCTCCCTCCCTTGACCTTTCCTACACCATGCCGGGGGCGAGGTCGGTGATTTCCATGGCCCTGCCCATGGACGTGGAGGCGATCTATAATTTCCTGTCCAAGCACTCGCCGGCTCCTCATAATCTGGACCAGTTTCTCAATTACCAGCGTTTGCAGCGCATCGGCAAGGAGGTGGCGGATTTCCTGGTGGCCAGAGGCTACCGCGCCACCGGGGTTCCCCTGAGCGCCGATTACCGCCGGGCGGTGTATGTCTTCCGGCCGCGACCGGCGTTCTCCCTGCGCCTGGCGGCGATCGCCGCCGGCATCGCGGCGCAGGGTTGGAGCGGCAACGTGAAGACGAGGGAATACGGCGCCGCCGTTTACCTGGGGGCCGTGCTCACGGACGCGGCACTGGAGAGCGATCCCACGCTGCCGCCGGATTATTTCGCGCGGGGAGTCTGCCGGGAATGCAAGCGATGCGCCAGGGCATGCCCCAGCCGCATGTTCGAGGCGGGGGCAGAGGAATACATCCTTCTCAATGGGCACCTGCACCCGAGAGGCAGGCGCAGTAACATCGACCTCTGCCACATCTCCTGTTTCGGGCTGCATTCCCTTTCCGCGGACAGGCGTTTCAGCAACTGGGGGCTGCACTGGATAGAGCGCTGGATAGACGGTCAACCGGAACCGGACAGGAAACTGCGTATCGTCCTGGACATGTTCAGGCGCGGGCTTACGGTGGGGGACGGGTGGCCTCGTTTCGATGTCTTGCGGGTGCTTTGCAGCAGGTTGTGGCCGGAGGAGACCCTGGAAGGCATGCCGGAGCCCCGCGACCTTCCCGAGGACGAGGGCGAGCGCTACCGCATCCTTGCGGAATTCATCCACCGTATGGGTATCAGGGGGATCGAGGATTATCCCATCCCCATGGTATGCGGTCAGTGCGCCCTTGTCTGCGGTCCGACCCCGGAAGAAACGACAAAGCGTTACCGCATGCTGATGGATTCCGGCATCGTGGTGCCCGGGCCGGGAGGAAGGATGACGCGCGTGGATACCTTTGAGGAGGCGGCCGAGCTGCGCCGCCGCTATCCCCTGCGG
>MU158544.1:0-6567 GCA_015711875.1 Candidatus Solincola jinzensis
GCCGCGGGACACGCGGTTTCCAGACAGATACCCTGCGGGGAAAACCCGCGCCACGCCGTCCTCTCCCCCGACGGCGGCACCATCTACGTGAGCAATAACATCCCCGGCACCATCACCTACGTGGACCGCGCGTCCGGGGTTCCCATCGCCACCGTGAAGGTGGGGAACAAGGCGCGCACCATCGCCATCACCCCCGATGGCGGCTATCTCTTCGTCTGCAACTACGACGACAACACCGTGGGCTGCGTGGATATCGCTGCGCGCAGCCAGATATTCACCGTTCCCTCCTCCAAGCCCATTGGCATGGCCGTCGACGCTCGCGGCGAGCGGCTCTTCGTCTCAAATTACGCGCCCCCCCAGGTATCGGTGTACGAGATCCTGCGGTGAGCTTTGCAAGGATGCGAGGTCACTATGTCCCAGGTGAGGGCTCGACTGCCCCGCGTCTTCTTCGGCATCGCCCCCCTAAAAATGCGGCTCGGTCGCCCATTGCCGGGCAAGCCAGGTGTGATAGACACTGTTAGTGGCCCCGATTGCGCCCTTCATCTGGAAAACCGATTGCTTCGCTTCTTTTGCTACAAAGCAAGTATAGGGGGTATCCACCATCCATATGAAACTGCACATGACGCACGGCTCTGTTCATGCCTGTCATATCCGAGAATCTTCTGATCCTCAGGAGCATACGCCTTTTTAAGAGAAAACAGGGGGTAGACGCTTTCAAGCGGCAGGGACAAGGACGGGGCGACCTCTTCTGGTTCTGAAACCCGCTCGCAACAGTCAGGAACAACAACAGGGCGACACGCCTCTAATTAGAAAGGTAAGGCAAAGACAGAGCAAGTAAACCGGATCTCGGGCGCAGCAGGAAAGGATGGTGCGTTCTTCGCGGCTTCGCACAAGAGGTTTGCTTGCTCGACCCCAAAAGATGGCAATAGATGGCTTGGGCGAGACATGATGGTTGAGACATAACGGGTTAAAGAAGATGGGTCGGGGGTTCCGATATAAGTGGCAGGTTGGGCTTTGAAGGCGCGGAGCCAGGGAGGGAAAGGAGGACCGGGGATGAAAAGTAGAGGTACCTTAGTCTTCGCGCTCATCGCAATGCTGGCCGTCTGCGCTCTCCTCTTGGCCGCGGGGTGCGGAGGCTCCAAGGAAAGCGCCGATACAAAGACGGGCGAGGACACTGGCGGCGCGGCGGTGGAGAAAGGCAAGGGCTCTGGCGAAGAAGGTCTTTCGGTAGTCGGCACCTACGTCTCCGCCGAGGGCAAGTCCATCGTCCTCAAGGAGGATCACACCTTCACCACCGACGCCTGGGCATCCAAGAAAGGCACCTATGTCCTCAACGACGGCGAGGCGGGAAAGTGGGTGCAGCTGAATTTCGACGACGGCTCCTCGGTCAAGATGAGCGTGATGATCGCCATGGACGAGGTGGCGGCCATAGTCGATAACGAGACCGCGACCCAGTTCACGAAGCAATAGCGTTCCCCGCAGCTGGATTTCCATGCATCCGTGCTGCGCCCGAGGTTTCAGCAAACGATCGAGCCGCCAGGTTTCGCTTGCTTCCGGTCCGGCGCAGTCAGTGACAGGTCCGGCAGCGTTACCATAAGGCATCGCCAGGTGAGATCGGACAAGTACAGGGTGGATGTCGACCTCGTCGGTGTCAAGACCGCCGGCATCACCGTGAGACTTGGCGTCTCCCGACCGCGATCCTTGCCAAAACACAGGATGGGGCCACTGGCATATGAAGCATCCCGCCCTCTGATCGCGTAGATGCGGGCTGCGGCGCTGGGGTGGTTTAGCGTGGGCTATCGACATAAATGACGTCTTGTTCTTTATCAAGTGCTTGTCTGCAGCTCCGCCCGGTGCAATGACGCTTTGCACGCGGCACAGAACTGCCTATCATATGCGTTCCGCTCTCCGCATTGCGGACATATCTTCACGCGAGCAGCCATCCGTTTGGCCTTACTGGAAGCAGGCAGCTTGATAAGCAGGTACACTCCGGCAGCGATAACCATGACCATGGCCGTTACCATGCCGGCCAGCTCCGCGAACTTCTCCGCGTTCAAGGCATCCCCTTTCCCTGGCCGATTCGCGACCATCGCTCTCTCCTATTCGTGGCGATGTTGCGGATATATGCCGAGGATATCCTTGGCAGCGCCGAAGTTCCCGCTGCCGCGGAAAGGCCGCTGGCCTTATATCTTGCCGGGACAGCGGTATTCTCCAGCCTGGGCGGCTTGGTTTAGGAAAGCTACCCGGGGTTACTCCAGGTAATCCCTTAACTTTGCGGAGCGGGTGGGATGGCGCAGCTTGGCCAGGGTCTTGGACTCGATCTGGCGGATGCGCTCGCGGGTGACCCCGAACTCCCGGCCCACCTCCTCCAGGGTGCGCGGGTGGCCGTCGGTGAGGCCGAAGCGCAAGCGGATGACCTCCTTCTCCCTCTCGTTGAGGGAGTTGAGCACGTCCTCCAGCTGCTCCTGTAACAGGATGAAAGAAGCGGCGTCGATGGGCACCACGGCATCGGAGTCCTCGATGAAGTCCCCCAGGTGGGAGTCCTCCTCCTCGCCGATGGGCGTCTCCAGGGACACCGGCTCCTGGGAGACCTTGATGATCTCCCGCACCTTCTCCGGGGTGAGCTCCATGCGCTCGGCGATCTCCTCCGGAGTGGGCTCCCTGCCCAGCTCCTGCAGCAGCTGACGCTGCACGCGGATGAGCTTGTTGATGGTCTCCACCATGTGCACGGGAATCCTGATGGTACGCGCCTGGTCGGCTATGGCGCGGGTGATGGCCTGCCTTATCCACCAGGTGGCGTAGGTGGAGAACTTGTACCCCTTGCGGTAGTCGAACTTCTCCACCGCGCGGATGAGGCCCAGGTTCCCCTCCTGGATGAGGTCGAGGAAGAGCATGCCCCTCCCCACGTAACGCTTGGCTATGGACACCACCAGCCTGAGGTTGGCCTCCACCAGCTTGCGCTTGGCCTCCTGACCCACGCGCTCCTGGCGGCGCAGGGCACGGAGCTCCTCACGGGAAAGCTGGTCCCCTTTCTCGCGCAGGATGGCGGATGCCTTCTCCCCCGCCTCGATCTTCTTTGCCAGGTCAACCTCCTCAGCGGCGGTGAGCAGGGGAACCTTGCCGATCTCCTTCAGGTACATGCGGACGGGGTCGTTGGTGGGGGTCTTTCCCGCCAGCTCCAGGTCCTTTTCCAGTATGTCTTCCCTTTTGCCGATCTCCTCCTCTTCCTCCTCCTCCAGATCCCGCAGGCTCTCGGCGGAGGGGCCGTCCACCACCTCCACGTTCATCTCCTCGAGAAGGGAATAGAGGTGGTCGATCTGCTCGGCGTTGAGGTGCAACGACTGCAGGGATTCGTTTATCTCGTCCTGGGTCAGGATGCCCCTGCCCTGCCCTTTTGAGAGCAGTTCTTTTATCTCGTCATAGTCGAGGTCTTTCCATTCGTCCACTTGAAACCACCTGAGAGAGGATATCCTGATTGTTAATCGAGCGATAGCCGCCTTCCCTTTAGCGCCGCAACTCCCTTTTCAGGCGCTCTAGAGAATAAATCTCCTCGCTGAGCCTCTGCTCCCGGTCGTGGTCTCGGCGAGGAGCGTTGGTTATCTCCTGCAACTCCTTCTTCAGTCTCCTTATTTGACGCTCGTAATAGAATTCCTTCAGGGAAGCCAGGATGTCCGCGTACACGGCGGCGGCCTCACCGCGGCCCATACTATCTACATTCCCACTCGCGTCGAAAACTAACTTCGTGGCAGCGTTTCTCGCCTGCTCGGACTCTATCATGCTCACCAGCTCGGCCGCCAGGCGCTCCCGCGTGAGCTCCCCCGGCCTTACTTCGCCTGCCTTCTCCAGCAGGGCACGCAGAATTATAAGGCAAGCCTGGTCCTCGAACAACCCGCCATCGAGGTCGTTTTGCGCCTGTTCCAGCAGGTATGGTTGATGCAGCAGCAAGCGCAAAAGTTCCCTTTCCGCCCGCGTCTGCGGGGGCACGGCTATGAGGGTCTCCGAGGCTGCGGCCTCGCCGGAAGCGCCCTCGCGCGCGCTGCGGTAGAGGTCATACACCGCCTGGTAACCCGTTCCTGCCCAGTCGGCGATGGCCCTGATGTGGGAGTCGTCACTCAGCTCCCGCCCCAGGCTGACCAGCACGCTTACCGCCCTTCGCACCCCGCGCAGGCGCGAATTGGTGTCACCCGGGTCATGTTCCTTCAGCACCTTGTGGAGGCAGAAATCCACCAGCGGCACGCTTTCCCGTACCCTGCGCAGGAACTCCTCGCGCCCATGCCGGGATACGAAATCCGCGGGATCCGTCCCTTCCTCTAGCGCCACCACCCTGAGATCCAGATCGAAACGGCCATAAAAGCCCAGGCCCCTCTCGCTGGCGCTCGCTCCCGCCGCGTCCGCATCGAAAGCAAAGACCACCCTGTCGGTGAGGCGCGAGAGCAATTTGAAATGCTCCTCGCCCAGGGCCGTTCCCAGAGTGGCGGCGGCGTTGCGGATGCCGGCCTGCCAGAGCCCTATGACGTCGGTGTATCCCTCCACCAGCAGGGCAAAACCCTCGCGCACTATCTCACGGCGAGCCAGGTCGAGGGCGTAGAGATGGCGGCCCTTGCTATAGATGGGCGTCTCGGGGGAATTGAGGTACTTGGGCTGTCCATCCCCGATCACTCTTCCCCCGAAGGCTATCACGCGGTCCTGCAGGTCGCGGATGGGGAAGATGACACGGCCGCGGAAACGGTCATATATCCCCTTCTCTCCCCGTAACCCCAGGCCAGAGGACATGAAGTCCTGCGCGGAAAACCCCTTGCGCGTCGCCAGGCGGTAAAGGAAATCCCAGCGATCGGGGGCGAACCCGAGTTGAAAGGCCCTCACCGCCTCCTCGCCTATGCCGCGGGAGGCCAGATATTGCCTGGCCCCCTTGCCGGCCTCGTGGGAGAGCAGCACTTCGTGGTAGGTCTCCGCCGCCCACTGGTTGATGCGGTAGAGCCGCCCTCTGCGTCCCTCCTCGCCGCTCACCCCGCCGCTGACGCCCTGGTAATGCAGGGTGAAGCCGATGCGCCTGGCAAGCCTCTCGGCAGCCTCCCGAAAATCCAGGCCCTCCTTTTTCTTCAGGAAAGTGAAGACGTTTCCGCCCTCGCCGCAACCGAAACAGTGGTAGAGCTGCTTGGCGGGGTCCACCATGAAAGAGGGTGTCTTCTCGTCATGGAAGGGGCAGAGCCCCTTGAAATAGCGCCCGGCCTTCTTGAGCTGCACGTAATCCGAGATGACCTCGACTATATCCACCCGCTCCCGCAAGGCGTCTATATCTTCGTCTCTTATCCTGCCTCCGGCCATCTCCTCCGCCTCACAGCTCGCCCACCCACACACGGGGGAGGAAGTGCTCTTGATACTTGCGCATAGCGTAGCGGTCGGTCATGCCCGCCACGTAATCGCATACCCTGACCCTGATGTCCTCATCCCCCGCCCGGTATTCCTCCGGCATCTGGTCGGGATGCTCCAGGTAGAAGCGGAAAAGGGAGCGCAGCACGGTGATGGCCTTGTCCTCTTCCTCCTTGGCTACCGACCCTATATAGACGCGCTGGAAGAGAAAGTCCCGCAACTCGTCCAGGGCCTCCGCTACCCTGGGACTGAGCCTGATGTCGTCCCCGCCGCGGCTCTCCTCCACCATGTCCCTGACCAGGGTATCGATACGCTGGTTGTGGCGGGTCCCCAGCACCTCGACAGTGGAGCGGGGCAGGTCGGACTCAATCAGTATGCCCGCCCTGATGGCGTCGTCTATGTCGTGGTTGACGTAGGCGATGCGATCGGCGATGCGCACCACCCTCCCCTCCAGGGTGGCAGGCAGTGGGCTGCTCCCGGTATGGTTGAGGATGCCGTCCCTCACCTCCCAGGTGAGGTTGAGCCCTTTTCCGCCGTACTCCAGCTTATCCACCACCCGCAGGCTCTGCTCGTTATGCCGGAAAGGAGTGGGGGTGAGATCGCGGAACGCCTCCTCGCCCATATGCCCGAAGGGCGTATGCCCGAGGTCGTGCCCCAGGGCGATGGCCTCGGCAAGGTCCTCGTTGAGGCGCAGGGCGCGCGCTATGGTGCGGGAGATCTGGCTCACCTCCAGGGTATGGGTAAGCCTGGTGCGGTAGTGGTCGCCCTCCGGTGCCAGGAAGACCTGGGTCTTATGCTTGAGGCGCCGGAAGGATTTGCTGTGGATGATGCGGTCGCGGTCGCGCATGAAGCAGGTGCGCAGGGAGTCGAGCCTCTCCTCGCGCTCGCGGCCGCGGCTGTCTCTGCTGCGCACCGCGTAAGGGGAAAGCCATTCCTCTTCCCTCTGCTCTATCTCCTCCCTCACCGTCAAGGCCTTTTCGCCTCCCTTGCCTCAAGGACATCCATGGATAGCCGCTTCAAGCGTCCAGCGCGCTCCCGTCCCCGCTTCCCTCTCATACTTCCCCTTTGCCCAGGCCACCGGCATATCGCGCAGGGTCCCGGATTGCCTCACGACCGCGAAAATGAAAGCCCGTGCAAGCCGCCAGGCTTCTTCCCCGGGTCGCTGAAACCAGTGTAGCCCCCATGGCTGACACGCAA
>MU158544.1:6577-7473 GCA_015711875.1 Candidatus Solincola jinzensis
TAAGGCATGTTCCCGGAAGGCTTCTTTGCCAGGGCATGCGGCCGGCGATCTCTTCGCCACTCGTCACTCCGGTAGGATAAAGCGTATCTTGTCTCCCGACATCCTTCGCCATGCCAGCTTAAACCGGCAATAGAACTCTCGGCATACAACGGCATCTTCCCCGCCAAAGGGGTTTCGTATCACCGGAAAGATCGCACGCGCCGTTCTAACGGAGCAGGCGCCGCGCGGTTCCTCCGGTATTTTATCTGCCTCCCGCCTTCTTTACCTCCCGGGCAAGGCGCAGGCCCAGGATGCGCGCCCTCTCCAGCGCGAAGGAATCCTCCGAAGCGGGATTCTGGGCACAGACGCCCTGATGCCCGGGGTCGGTATCGTCAGTGCCCTCCCCCACGATGCTCATACCCTGGATGAGGAGCATGTCGTGGAGGGCCTTTAAGGTGGTCTCCTGCCCCCCGAAACGCGCCGCACCCACGCTCACCGCCGCCGCCGGCTTTCCCACCAGCGAGCGCCGTGACCTCACAGCCCGGGTCTTGTCCCATAACGCCTTGAGTTGAGCGGAAACGGTCCCGAAATAGACCGGGCTGCCCAGGACCACAGCCGCCGCCCCCTCAAGCGCCTCGCAGGCCTCCCTCAAACCGGCGTCCTTCTGGTGGCACGCCTCCTTGCAGGGACTGGAGCAGGCGACACAGAACGGGTTCTTCTGCCCCTTCACGGCATCCATGACATGAAGAAGCCTTCCCTCCACCCCCTCTGACTCGGCCGCCTCCAGCACCTTCGCGAGGAGTAGGGCGGTGTTGCCTTCGCGGCGGGGGCTACCGTTGATGGCGAGGATATACATGCGCTATCACCCCTTTTTTATGCTTTTTTCAAGCGGTGCCCTCTCGTCACGCGGCCGCTAG
>JACVJG010000124.1 GCA_015711875.1 Candidatus Solincola jinzensis
ACCCTCGATGTTGTCCGCCGGCGAGAGCACCATCTCGAACATCGAGCCGCCCTTGAAGATTTCGGGCAGCACGTTGGAGAGATCCGCGTAGGTGTTGAAGATGCAATTATTGGAGAAGAAGGTGACATCCACGTCTGTGAGCTTGCGGTCGAACCATATCTGCAGGGAAAGAGAGGGCGCGTAATGGAAGAACCACAGGTCGCGGAAATATTCGTAATGGAAGGCCTCCTTGGGCAGCACGCGCCGCAGGGAATAGGGGCTCATGGTGGACACGTAGAGGTCGGCGGTCTTCTCCTCGCCGTTGACGGTCACGCTCTTGACCTTGGTGCCGTCGAGGTTGATGGTGGTCACCGCGCTCTTGAGGGCGGTGGTGCCTCCCTTGGAATGTATGTAATCGAGGCAGGTGTCCACCCAGATGTCTCCCAGACCGCCGTTGGCGAAGCCCACGCGCGCGCTGTCCGGGTCCGCGGCCACCTTGCGGAACCAGTTGATCATCACCTTGGCGGAGATCATCCAAGAGGGGGTGAAGGTAAGGCCGTTGATCCCCGGCTCCAGGGGAAGGAGAGCATCCTTGGGCCCGCGGCGGCAAAGCCACTGACCGAAGGAGATCTCATCCAGCTTCTCCAGCTTGCGGTCGGTATACATCACCGCCCCGCCCATGGCCCCGGCGGTGAAGAGCAGCTTCCACTTGGGCACGCTGGTGTAGGACTTGAGCAGGGTGCCGAAGGCCACCGCGGCGTGGAAAGGAGCGGGCAGGTTGGCGAACCTGAGCACCGCGTCCTTGCCCCCTTCCTGCATGTAGTAGAACTCCGTCTGCTTCCAGAGGATGTTCTTCTCGATGCCCATCTTTTTGAAGAAGTTGAGCAGGTTGGCGTAATAGGGGAAGAAGACGTGCAGGGCGTTATCGATCATGTCCCCGTCTTCGTCTTTCCAGGAACTGGCTCGCCCGCCGAAGATCTCGTCCGCTTCCACCAGCTCGACCTCGATGCCCAGGTCCAGCAGGTTGATGGCGGTGGCCAGTCCCGCCATGCCTCCTCCCATTACCAGAGCTTTCATCTCGTCTCTCCTTTCCGTCTACCCGGTCGATCCGTTGACCCCGTTCAATCCTCAGCAGAACGGCTCGCCGCCGCTTGAAGCTCCGGACGCCGCCTGCCCTTGATCACTTTTCATACGTTTTCATCCATTCATCCCTTATTGCCGCCCCGCCGCCGGACGGGGTTTTGCCTGCCGTCTCCCGATCTCATGCCATAACCGGGCTGCCGCTTCGCCTGCAAAAAAGCGTCCCCTAGCAAGACCTTTAGAATCCTTGGTCGGCTCCCGTCCCGCCGATCATCCGCCGCTATAAGCGCCTCTCGTCATATCCTGTCTTTTTCGATTTCCATAAAGCCGCTTCACTGGCGAAGCATGCACCTTTCGGTATGTTTTTCAGTCCCCGGTCGGCCCCTGCCGGTCCGCCTCGCTGCCGGAAGCGGCATTGCTTACTATATTTTCCAATACCTCCCGCACCGCCAGGAGGGCTTTCTCCCGCGTCAGCACCTCATTGAGCCCCATAAGGGAGGCGAAGGCCAGGGTCAAGCCCAGGGAGAGGATCTGCCACGCCGCCACGGTGGTGTCTAAATCCTTTCGCACCGCCCCGCTTTTCTTCCCCTCCTCGAACATGAGGGAGAGGATGGTGGTGAAGCTCACCATCTTGTCGCCGAGGGCGGCCCTGATGTCCGGGTCGCGGGCCCCCGTCACCGCCTCGAAGAGCAGCATGGATTCGTCGGGATGGGTGACCACGAACTCGTAATAGGCGTCGCTCATGCGGTAGATGCGCTCTGTCACCTCCCCGCCCTCTCCCGCCGCGCCGGCGAGGGTTTCGTAAAAGAGCTCCCCCACCGCGTCAAGCGCCTCCAGGATGAGCTCTTTCTTACCTGGAAAATATTTATAGAGAGCGGGCTCGGAAACCCCGACTTTCTCCGCGATACGCCTGGTGGTCGTTCCCGCCAGCCCCTGCTCGGCTATGATGGCCAGGGTCGCCTGCACGATCTGCCTCTTGCGCTCGCTTCCGCTCATGCGCTCGCCCTTGCCCGCCATACCTTTCTTGGCTCCCCCTCCAGGACTTAAGTTAGTGAATATTAACTAACTTATAACATGGCGGTTACCTTCAGGTCAACTCCCTGCGCTCCCCTCCAGCCGGACCATCGCCATGAAGCCCCAGGGCACGGGGAGGCACAACACTATCTTCATCAGCCTCATTCCCAGCGCGGCTCGCAAATGAAATTCGTGCAAGGGTGGTTAGATCGCCTCTTCCCACGGCCAGGTATGCCCGAGAAAAATCCTGTTCGTGAATGCGAAACCAGCCGTCTCCGCCAGGGAAGGGCTACGATGGTATCAGCTGGAAGCGGCCTCATGGGGCATAGCCTTCCGGGCGCTTGGATTTTGCTTGTTTTCGTGCGCCCGATAATATAATTTTTACTAAACTGCTTCTACGAGGAGGGAGGATCGATATGTCTGTGGTTGCCGTAACCGGATGCTCGGGATATATAGGTACGCGCCTTCTGCGCTTCCTGGACGAGAGCGAGAAGGTCACCAAGATCATCGGCGTGGACTTGAACCCCCCGCGCCATTCCTCGCCCAAGATGGACTTCCACCGCCTGGACGTGCGCGACCCATCCATTATCAACCTTTTCACCCTCAACGACGTGGAGGTGGTGGTGCACCTGGCCTTCATCGTCAACCCCCTGCGCGACGACGCCCTTATGCACGACATCGACGTGAACGGCACGCGCAACGTGCTCAAGGCCACCGCCGCCTGCGTAGCCAGACACCTGGTCATCGCCTCTTCCACGTCGGCCTTCGGCGCACATCCCGACAACCCGGAGTGGCTGACGGAAAAGGACCATCCGCGCCTGCAGCGCAACTACACTTACGCTGCCGACAAGTACGAGTGCGAGATGCTGGTGCGCATCTTCAAGGAGGAGAACCCCCACATCAAGGTGGGAGTCATTCGCCCCTGCATCGTCTATGGCCCCAACGTGGACAATTACCTCTCGCGCTTCATCATCCGCCTCCCCTTCTTCCCCGCCGTGGACGGCGTAAAGCCAGACATGCAGTTCGTGCACGAGGACGACGCGGCGGAGGTCTTCCTGCGCGTGGTGGAGACGGAGGCGGTGGGTTATTTCCACGCCGTGGGCGAGGGGGTGGTCAACTCCGAGGAGATAGCGCGCATGGCGGGAAAACCGGTGATACCGATACCGGCCAAGATCGCCTTCCCCATAATGGACATACTATGGAAACTGCACGCGCCGCTCATCGAGGGTCCCTCTGGCATGCTCGACTTCATCCGCTACCGCTGGACGGCCTCGGACGAGTTCACCCGCGAGGCGCTGGGCCTGGGGCCGCGCATGCATTCCCGCGACGTGGTGCGCCTGATGCTTGAGACCCACGGCATCACTCCCCGGTAAAGTTTCCTGCGTGAGCCGGTCGTGGCCCAGCCGGCAGGTTCTGGCCGGGGCCTCGCACGCGCTCCCGCGACGTGGTGCGCCTGATGCTTGAAACCCACGGCATCACTCCCGGATAATGAGCGGGGTGACGCCGGGTGTCATCGGCTGCGTGGCACGCTTGCTCAAGCAGCGAGCTGTTCAAGGAAATGGTTGGCATATTATCCCATAAGGACATGGCCCTTCAAAGGCGCCAAGTCGATCCGGGGAGCAAAGGATACGGCCCCGAGGCTGAGCGCGGCCCTGAGAGGTATCGGTCAGCGCCAGGGATCTCCTTCAACCCTCTACGGCGGCCTACACCAAGCCCCTCGCGAGCTGGAAACCGCGCTTGTGCCAGGCAACCTCGACTATTAACCCTCCACGGCGACCTTAACCAGATCCTCCGCCCCGTCGCGGGGCGGCGAGCACAGCGGTGCCAGCCGCTCGAAGAACGCGTCGGGGTCGATGGCCTCCTCGGGAGCGAAGACGCCGCGGCGCTCCAGGCGTCCGCTTCCCAGGAGCTGAAGCCCGACGGCCAGGGGGATACCGGTCATGCCTCCCATGGATCCCGGGGGCAACGATGTGAGCTCCGAAGCCGCTCGCGCAGCGCGGCCGTCTTTCTCGCCCTCCGCGTAAGCGAAGAGCATGGGAAAGCGCGCGCTGCCCTTTTTCGGCGCGCGCAGGAAGCGGACGGCGTCGCCGAGCCCCATGCGCCGCGCGGCCAGCTTCCGCGCCAGCCAGACCAGCCCCTTCTTCGTCTCATCCCACTTGGGGTTGCGGCTCCCGGGGTCGGGAGCGAGCTTCTCTATCGCTTCCTCAACCTCGCGCACCGCCTCGGCTATGCTCATTCTCCTTGAGTCAATGGCGCGCCGCAGCCAGGAGAGCAGGGCGATGACCTCTCCGGGCATGACCATTACGTTGCAGCTCGATCTCAGCTCCGGGAAGCGCCGCGGCAGGGTCACGGGTTCGGGATGGCCTATGGTATAGGTCGTCCTGGCGCCGTACCCGGGGTACGGAACGATCACCTCGCGCAGGGGAGGGACGTCTATGAGCCTCCCGTCCTCGAGCAGCCGTATGGTGCCCGAGGCCTGCTTCAGCCAGTGGTCGTAAGCGGCCGAGAAGGAACCTCCCGCGCCCGGTTTCATCTCTCCCAGCTCCTCGCGGCTCTCCTCCGATTCCCCCCAGCCGGTTATCAAGGTGGATACCTTTTCCAGCGTCTCCGCCGCCCTCACGGCCAGGAGGTTGGTTATGCCCGGGCTTGCGCCGAGGCCCAGCACGGCGGTCACCCCCGCCTCCCGCGCCTCGGCGTCCATGGCGAGCATTTCCAGGGTGGGCTCCCAGTCGTCGCAGATGTCCAGGTAATGGCATCCTGCCGCGATGGCCGCTTTGAGCACCGGCGGGCCGAACCGGTAGAAAGGGCCGGTGGTGTTGAGGACGGCGTCCGCCCCTTCCAGCAGCTTCCCGAGTTTGTCCGCCCTGGTAATATCCACCTTTGCCGTCGTCGCCTTCTCTCCCACCCACTCCATGGCCACCTCTCTGGCCCTCGCCTCGTCGAGGTCCGCCACCACGATCTCCTCCACGAAGTCGAACGAAGCGGCGGTCCTGGCGGCGTACCGCCCCATGCCGCCTCCCGCCCCCAGAGCAACCACCCTCACCTTCGATCCCGTCACGACCACTCACTCCTTCCTCCCTCGATCATGCGCGACTCAGCGTTCCTGCCCCGGCGCGTGACCCAAAAGCTCCCGGCGAGGCGGAAGAACACCCTGCCCGTGGTAAAAGCGCCTGCGCCTATCACAATCAGGCAATCCGGGCGCTCTACATGCATTCTTTTCGTCTTGCCCATTCTTACGGAGCACGCTCCCTTCCTCCCTCCAGCCCGACCTCACCCCGGTACGTATACAGACGGGCTCGGCCGAGAGCCGCCGGGGGAGCATGCGCTCCCCTTACTCTTGTCCCGGCTTCCCCCTTGCGCAGGCGCAGGCGCATGCGGCATAATCTCGCATTCTAAAAGGCCTCTTTAAAAGGTGATATTATGTCACCTATTATCTGTACCAAAGCCGCGCCGCCTTGGCAACCCCTTCATGGCCGCTTACCGAAAGGGGAAACATGGAAGCCCGTAGGCCATGTGCGGCCCGCAAGACCTTTACTTGCGCGGCTTTAGCTGGTTACGTTGTAACAGGAAAGACGTGGCAAATGGACGAGAGGATGCTCAAATGGCGGGAAAGGCCGGGAGGCAGGCTGTCGTGCCCAGCACCCCCAGGGGCCAGCGGACGCGCGCGCGCATCATCGAGGCGGCCATCCGAGTCATGGGAGAAAAGGGCATCGCGGGGACCCGCGTCGAGGAGGTCACCCGCCGCGCCGGGTGCGGATACGGCACTTTTTATAAATACTTCGCCAGCAAGATAGACCTGGTGCGCCAGGTGATGACGGAGGTGTACGGGGAGATACACCGCGAGAGCTTCGCCTCGCTCCCTGAAGGCATCCCCGACGAGGAAACCATCCGGAGCGGCATCGAGAGGACGGTCAGATCCATACAGAAACACCGCGAGGTGCTGCTCGCCCTGGAGAGAGCCGTGGGGCTGGATCCGGAATTGCTTGAACTGCGCAACCGGCTTCTCCACCAAGACGTGGAAGAGCTGGAAAGGCGCATGGCGGATCTGGAATCACAGGGTTTCGAGCTTGGCCTCGACCCCTTCGCGGCCTCCCTGGCCCTGAACAGCATGGTGGAGGAGATGTCACGCCGCTGGCTTTATTACGAAGATCGCCTCTCCGAAAAGACCTTCATCGAAACCCTTGTAAGGATATTCCAGTCAGTACTGCTCGGCGGCAAATGAGGCCGGGCCCGGCCATGAGACCGGGCCTTCGCAGGACCCCGATGCATGGGTCTTGCTGCGGTGCTTCACGCCAAGTGCCCTACAGGCGTCGACGTCAGTCTATATATCCACTTTCTTTTCCTTGCCGAGCTTGGGCTTTCGCAGCAGGGGCAAGAGCACGAAGACCCCGAAGACGGCGGTGAGGACCATGTAGAGCTTGGGGTTCTTTCCTCGCTTCTTCGCCGCGCGGTAGGCGATGAGCGACTCAAACACGTGCATAACCGCTAGCTGTTTGGCGATCTTCTTGATCTTTTCCCCGTCCATGAAAACCTCCTTTATAAACCCAACTCCGCCGCAACCGGGCTTCCCTGTTGTTCCCTCCACCAGAAAAGCCGGCACGAAAAACGAAAGCCTCCCCGGGCACCCAGGCCTTTCCTGTGTCCCGGAGGCGCCCCGGTGCGTCTCGCCCTCTTGCCGCCTTCATTTACCGCGTACACGCATCGAGGAGCGTTTTCCAAGCGCGTTCCCCGAGGATGCGAGAACACCGCAGCCGTTGACAGACATTACCCTAGTCCCGCCCGGGATAGGGTAGAATCAATTATAACAGCACGGCGCCCGGAGCGGGCGCGAGAAAGGAGTAAGCGTAGCTTCTATAGGCTTGGCTCATTGAAGGGGCGCAAAGCCGGAGTGGCCCTTCGCGATCCAGGGAAGGGCTCTCGGTCGCGAGGGTTTGCCCAGCCCCGTAAAAGAAATGCCTGAGAGCCTCTCGGCAACGCGGGGAAGGGCCCTGATCGCAACACCGGATTGCCAGGCCGTTACAATCGCGGAAAGGACGGGACGGGATGCTGGAACTGAACCAGAAACTGCGGCGGATATACGAGGCCATCGAGGACAGCGGGCTGTACATCAACCTCAACCACGACATCCGCTTCCGCGAGCAGAAGGAGATACCGCTCAACCTCAACGAGACCGAGACCATCGTGCTCGCCGAGGAGAGCTACAACTCCCCTCTGCTCCTGGCCCTGCTCACAGCGGTGCTGCGCAACGGCACCATGATCCTCTACGGCTCCCCCGGCTCGGGCAAGACCACCTCGGCGGAGTTCGTGGGGGCCTTCGTGCACGGCACCCTGCTGGAGGAGACCTTCGGGGACGGCTCGGGCGACTTCAAGGTGATGGAGGCCATCCATGAGGCCA
>JACVJG010000125.1 GCA_015711875.1 Candidatus Solincola jinzensis
CGGCCTGCCGGTGGCCACTTTGCGTCTGGCCGTGAGCCGCAACTTCGCCAACCAGCAGGGAGTGGTGGAGACCGATTACTTTAACGTGATCGTCTGGCGGAACCAGGCGGAGAAGTGCGCGGAGTACCTCAGCAAGGGCCGCCAGGTGGCGGTGACCGGCCGCCTGCAGAGCAGGAGCTGGGAGGGAAACGACGGACAGAAGAGGTCCACGGTGGAGATCGTGGCGGACCGCGTGGTCTTCCTGGGACGCCGCGACCGCCGGGACGAGGAAATCGACGACCTGGTCGAGGTGAACCTGGTGGAAGACGACCTCTCCGCCGACCTGGAGGCGCGGGTCGAGGACGAGGTGGTTTACTAGACGGGGGCGCAGAGCCCCCGGAGGATTGAGCGAGAAAAGCGGAGGAGAGATGAGCCCTAACCAGAGCAAGAAATCCGGGGGCAAGGACAAACGCTCGCGCGAAGGCTATGCGCGCAAGCCCCGCAAAAAGGTATGCTATTTCTGCTCGGAGAAGATCGACCACATCGACTACAAGGACGTTTCGCTCCTGAAAAAGTACCTCTCCGAGAAAGGGAAGATCAGGCCGCGGCGCGTGACCGGGAACTGCGCCCAGCACCAGGTAAGGCTGGCCCTGGCCATCAAGAGTGCGCGCGAGATGGCCTTGATACCCTATACTTCCAGGCAGGGGGAGATCAAGTAGGCCGGCGGCGACATCGCCGCGCGGGGTTTCTCTCTTTTGTTATACTGGTGGAGCCCGTCACGAAAAAGACAAGGAGAGCGCTTTGAAGGTTATCCTGGTGACCAACGTAGAGGGCCTGGGTGCCCGCGGCGAAACCGTGGAGGTAAAGGACGGCTATGCCAACAATTACCTCATCCCGAGGGGGCTCGCCGTGCGCTCCACCAAGGGAAAAGCGAAGGAGGCGGCCCAGGTGGCCAGGGAGAAGATGGCCAAGGCCGACCGCGAGCTGAAGCGCGCGGAGGACGCCGCCCAGCTCGTCTCCGGCCGCACCTTCGAGATCGCCGCCAAGGTGGGCGAGGAGGGGAAGCTCTTCGGGACCATCACCGCCAAGGACATCGCCGCCCTCCTGGAGGAAGAGCTGAACATCAAAGTGGATCGCAAAAAGATCCATATGGACGAGCATATAAAGACGGCGGGGTTCCACGAGGCACGCATAAAGCTGCATCCTCAGGTAGAGGCCATAGTGCACATCAAGGTCATACCGGGATGATCCCGCCTTCGGCCAGCATCGGTTGCAGGCTTTTCAGGATTAGCCACCCCCGCGGAGCGCAAACGGAGGGTTGGGGGTTATGAGCAGCGTCGTCCAGGCCTTCGACCGCCATGACAGCCTCCCCCCGCATAGCCTGGAGGCCGAACAGTCGGTGCTGGGCTCCATGCTGCTTTCACACGATGCCGTGGCCGAGGTCTCGGAGCTTCTCACCCCCGACGACTTCTACAAGGAATCCCACGGCCTCATCTTTCAGACCGCCCTCTCCCTCTATGCCTCCGGGGAACCGGTGGACCCGGTGACGGTGGCGGAGTCGCTACGTGCCCAGGGCAACCTCGAGAAGGTGGGCGATCGCCCCTATCTGCTCAATCTCGTCTCCTCCGTGCCCACGCCCGCCAACGCCCGCTACTACGCGGAGGTGGTGTCGAGGCTGGCCACCTATCGCCGTCTTATCGCCGCCGCGGGGCGCGTGGCCGCGGTGGGCTACCGCGCCCCCGAGGAGCTGGCGGAGGCCTTAGACGAGGCGGAGGACGCCATTTTCAGCGTGGGCATGCGTGAGCGCCGGGAGAGCGTTAGGCCCATGAAGGAGCTGATGGAGGAGACCTGGGAGGAGTTCGAGGAGATAGCGGACGGCCGCGTGCCCACGGGGATCCTCACCGGCTTCTCCAAGCTGGACGAGCTGACCCAGGGCTTCCATCCCTCGGATCTGGTGATCATCGCCGCCCGCCCCTCCATGGGCAAGACCTCCTTAGCCCTGAACATCGTGGATCACGTGGCTGTGAAGCAGCGGGTGCCAGTGGCCATCTTCAGCCTGGAGATGAGCGCCAAGGAGGTCACCAAGAGGATGCTCTGCTCGCGTGCCCGCGTGAACAGCCAGAGGCTCAAGGCCAGTTTCACCGATGACGACGTGTGGCAGCGCCTGTCGGAAGCGGCGGGAGAGCTGACCTCGGCCTCCATCTTCATTGACGACAACGCCGACATCGGCATCCTGGAGCTGCGCTCCAAGGTCAGGCGCCTCAAGGCCCAGCATGACATCGGCCTGGTGGTGGTGGACTACATCCAGCTCATGGGCTCGGACCGCCGCCACGAGAACCGCGTGCAGGAGATAGCTGCCATCTCGCGGGGCCTCAAGATCCTGGGCCGCGATTTCAACATCCCGGTGATCGCGGTGTCCCAGCTTTCCCGCGAGCCCGAGAAGCACAACCGCCCCCCCATCCTCTCGGACCTGCGCGAATCCGGGGCCATCGAGCAGGATGCCGACCTCATCATCTTCATCCACCGCCAGGACCAGTACGACCGCGACAACGACGAGCTAAAGGGCAGGGCGAGCATCAACCTGGCCAAGCACCGCAACGGGCCCACCGGCTCCTTCGAGCTCGCCTTCATCTCGCAGTACGCCCTCTTCAAGGACATCAGCCGCCGCGAGCCCGACCAGTAAGCCCTCCTCTCACTCCCGCTTTCCCGCCTTTTCACATCCATCAAGACAGGGCTTTCTGGTGCCGCGGGAGAAACAGGCCACGCCGATTGCATCCGCCGATAGTATAATGCGAGGGGAGTGGGGAGTCGCCCACTACCGTAAACCGAGGTGAAGACCCGCGATGCGCGCTGCGCAAGGAAGCCCGGGTTTACGAAGTCACGCGTTCCCTTCGCGACCACCCAGCTTTGTGCCAGGACGGCTGACCTTGCCTTTATCCATGAGCATCGCGCTCGTGGTGACGGACTCCGATCATGGGACATCCTCCATTGTCTGCGACGACATCCTTGGCCGAGGAGCACAGTAGGCAAAAGGCCTTCCGCGACAGGCTGATACCGGTGCCTGTTGCCGGCTCTGCCAGAGTGAGAAACGAAGCGCTAGCCACGAGCAGCCGGTCCCATACCCGTCCTCAGCCCAGTTTTTCGCGCAGCAGGTCCATGTCCAGCGGAAGGAGGCCGCCTTCCTCCAGCACCAGCTCAAGCGCGCTATTGGGGCAGTTCTCCACGCACAGCTCGCAGCCGTAGCATTTCTCGGGGTGGTACCGGCGCTCGCCCCCCACTATCTCCACCGCCCCGAAGTTGCAGGCCTTCACGCACTCGCCGCACAGCTCGCACTTATCGGCATCGTGGCGGGTGGTGTAGCCCGAGGGAGCGTACATGGAGATGCCCTCCGCCCCCTTGATGCGCTGGGCCAGCGCGGTGGCGCGCATGGACACGCAACACTTGGGGCAACAGTTGCAGATAACCCCCATGCTGCCCCCCGTGGCCACCTTGAAGAAGGCCTGGTTGATATGGCCGCTGCGCCGGTGCTGGTCGATGATCTCCAGGGCTTCCTCTTTGCTTATGCGCCTCACGTGGTGCCTCTGGCAATGCTCCATCCAGAAATCCACCACCGGCCTGCCCACCGCTATGCAGGAGGCCAGGGGCTGGCAGGGGTCCTTGAGCTCCTTTTTGCAGGGGCAGTCCATGACCGCCAGGTGCGTGGGCTCGCGCAGCACGATCTTGTTGGCGTATTTGAAAGGAACGATCCTGCCCGTGGTGTCCGGCCCCAACATCACCGTCTCCTCGAGATCCAGTATCTTGGTGACGTCGGAGCGCGAGAGCACCTTGGCGTGGTAGCGGTCGAAGATGAACTTGGGTATGTACTTGGTGGCCTCAAGGCGCGAGAAAAGGGCCACTATCGCCTTGGTGGCGTAGAGCGCCGCCTTTACGTAGATGTCGTAGAAGAGAAAGTAGATGTAATAATGGAATGCCCGATCCACTCTCCACCCGTGCAGGCGGAATACCTTTTTCGTGGATTCCTTCACCATCTCACCCCTCCCTGTCTCTCGCTTTGGTACTTAACAATCAAACGCAGGCGAGCCCCGGCGTCAAGGTCGCCTGCGCCCAAGACGAGGATCATAATCCCCGCCATCAGCGCCATGATTATGATTATTGAATCCCTCTCCAAGCCCGGGCGACTCGCGTCCCGCGAAGGATATTCCCAAATATCTCATATCCTCCGGAGAGGGGGCTCTGAGGTCCGCACATAGCGCACACCGAAGGGCGGTCCATCTGCACGACCTCCGAGATAAAGAAACGCAAGACGCCCTGACCTGGAATCCCTCAGGCGCACGCAAGCCTCTTGCCCGCCTCTTGAACATTAGCAGAGCGTAGCTTAATTTATGACCGTAGTCAATTTTCATATTCAGGGAGTTCGCGCGGCTCTATAGGCCGCGCGAGGCCTGGTCGCCGTTTTCATGCTCATGGAACCGCGCGAGAGAGCGAGCTGGGGTATTATGGTTTTCGCCAACGCTTTGCAGCGGCTCGAGCCTTCATGCGAGGCCCGCCCTTCGAGACGCAAGGCGAACGGCACGCCGAGACAGAAAGGATAACGTCGGCTGGTTTACTGCCAAGGCGGATTTCCAAGAACATGAGGACTCGCTAAGGGCCCGTTTCGCGATCTCTGTCAGGACACGCGCGTGCGGGGTCGGCGAGGGAAAGGCAGGCGCGATGGGATCGTCCCACAAACCCTCACGCAGGGAAGCGAAAAAGCTGGAGCGGAGGGCCGCTATCCTGGAGGCCGCGGAACGCCTCTTCTCCGAGAAGGGGTTCAGGAACACCACCATGCAGGAGATAGCCGAGCATGCCGGCCTCTCCAAGGGCGGGATCTACCTGTATTTCAAAAGCAAGGAGGAGCTTTACCTCTCGGTTTGCATGTCCGGGCTCACCGGTTACGGCGATCGCCTCACCAAGGCCTTCAACGAAGCGAGGGGCTTCGAGGGAAAGATACGGGCGGTTTTCCTCGCCTATGTGGAACATGCCCTGGAAGCTCCTGCCTTGTTCAAGGTGCTGCGCGATACCTTCATCGAGCAGGTGAGGCGCAATCTCTCCCATCCCACTATCGAGCAGATCGAGAACTATATCCAGGGCTGGCTTGAGAACGGCGCCTCCCTGGTACGCGAGGGCATAGACTCGGGCGCCTTCTCGCCCCGCCTCGATCCCTACGCTTTCAGCCTCATGTCATGGAGGTTCGCCACCAGCCTGGTGGAGCTGGCGCTACTGGATGACCTCCTGCTCATCGAGCCCGCGCGCATGAAGGAGGTATGCGAAACCGCCATCGAGCTTCTCATACACGGGGCAAGGGTAATGTATTGACAAAAAATGACCACGGTCATAATATTTGCCCATGGCGGTATCGCTGCGGCAGTCTGCATAGCATCCCGGGGAGCGCTTTTCTTGTGCCTGCAAGTGGACTGCCGTTGACAAGGGAGGGGTTCTGGGGTTTTCGGTTTCGCACACCTTCTGCTTCCCCTCACGTTGAGGCCGCCCATCCGCGTCGCAGGCAACCGGCTAGAGGGAGGTATGGATGAGGGACATCGATGATTTCACCCGACCGCTGGAATACATCTCGCCTATGGACGGCCTGCTGGGATCCATCTTCCGCGAATGGGTGGAGAAGGAGGTCATCCCTTACCGCAGGCAGTTCGATGAGGATTACCGCGAACACCATCTCATACACCCGCCATTCAAAAAGCTCCTGGGCGAATACGGACTCCAGCGCATGATCTTCCCCGAGGACCTCGGGGGATGGGGCATGGGGAGGTCGAACTACATGTGCGTGGCCGCCTTCCGCATGTTCGAGGAGATCGCCCGGGCCGATACGGGGATGGCCCTGGCCTTCGGGGCCCTATTCTGGCCTTTCCTGTTCATCGCCCTGGAGCCGCACGAGAACCGCCGGCTGCTGGAGGAGTTCGCGCCCATGTTCTGCGAGACCACCGAGCCGGTGTTCGCGGCCCTGTGCATGACCGAGCCCCAGGGAGGCTCGGACATCGAGAACGTGGAGATCGTCAAGGGAACCACCATCCAGACCACGGCGGTGAGGGACGGTGATGAGTGGGTGATCAACGGCCACAAGCTCTGGCCCTCAAACACCGGAGGCCTGGCCAAGCTAATGGCCGTCGTCTGCACCACCAACCCCGGCTCCGATGACCCCCGCGACATCGCGGTGATCTTCGTCAAGGACGACATGCCTGGGGTCACCCAGGGTCCCCCTTACGAGAAAGCGGGCATGGCCGCCGACATGAACTCGGACATCTGGTTCGAGAACGTGCGAGTCCCCCTCTGGTACCGCGCCATCGGCCCCGGCGATGACGCCAAGTATTTCGGGGAGGTCATGGCTACGGGGAACATGGGGATCATCGCCTGGATCTCAGGCGCCATGATGAACATATACGAGCGCTTGGTAGAATATGTCAATAGGAAGCGCTACCGCGGCAAGCCTCTCAAGGAGGACGACGGGGTGGCTGGCCTGCTGGCCGACTTCGCCGCCAACATCGAGAACATCCGCATCGTGGGCTATCAGTGCGCGCGCATGTGCGACCGCCACGACCTCTATGGCCCGCTTTGGCACCCCAGGCTGGTGGCCAAGATGCGCGCCCAGCGCTACCTGGCCATGGACCGCTTCATAGAGGTGACCGGCAGGGTGATGAACCTCATGGAGGCCTACGGAACGGACCGCGACTGGGACGTGGAGAAGCATTGGAGGGACCTCAAGATCCTCCAACTCGTGGAGGGCTCGAAGCAGCTTTGCCAGATCGAGGTGGCCCGCTGGTTCTACGAATGCGAGACCCTCTAGGTGGCGTGGCGGGAACACGGGTCACGGGATAAAGAGCGGGGGTAAAAGATGAACGGTTCGGAGATCATTCCCTTTCCGAAAAACAGGCTCGACAAGGCCGACCTCGACCTGGCCTCGACCCTGCAGGCCCTGGTCGAGAAGGAGATCATGGACAAGCGGCTTGAGCTCAAGGAGGACTATGAGGGCCTCCTGGCACCCTCCTACGCCAGGATAATGCGGGATATCGGCCTGCAGAAGATGTTCTGGCCGGAGGAACACGGCGGCGAGGGTCACAACAGCCCCCACGCCGCCTACACCGTGGTCGCCGCCCTGGAGCAGGTGGCGAGAGCGGATGTGGGCCTTGCCTTTCTTGCCGCTCACTCCCTCGCCCTGCAGGCTGCTCTGGCTCTCGAGGGAGCTCGCAACCAGGAGGCCTGTGCCGTTTTCGCCCCCCTTTTCTGTTCCGGCGAGGCGTCCCTCATCGTGTCCTTCATCCTCCCCGCCTTCTCGGAAGAGGAGGGCACGCCGGAGTGGAGAGGAAAAGGTTTCCAGGCAATTGCGAAAAGGCAGGACGACGCCTGGAAGGTCAGCGGCAGCATGATCAGGCCTTCCTGCTCG